>NZ_PJJU01000037.1:0-55874 GCF_002929635.1 Cryobacterium sp. M25
GTTGGCGGGGCGGCGTTTGATGTCCATCGACGGCACAATCTTGGATCTGGCGGACAGCGTGGTGAATGCGGAGTTCTTTGGTCGGCCGCCGGTCAGCCGGGGGGAGCAATCTGCTTTCCCGCAGGCGCGCCTGGTGGCGTTGGCGGAGTGCGGAACGCATGCCGTTCTGGACGCGGTGATGGGACCGTGCACGATGTCGGAGATTGAACTCTCCCGTGAGCTCGCAGGCCGTTTCACGCCGGGCATGCTGGTCCTGGCCGACCGGGGCTTCTACGGCTTCCGGTTGTGGGCTCAGGCGGCAGCGACGGGCGCTGACCTGCTTTGGCGGGTCGAGACGAACCTTCGTCCGAGGCATCTGGAGACCCTCGCTGACGGCTCTTGGCTGGCGACGATCATCCCGACCTCTGGCCCTGGGCGGCAATCGACACCACCGTTGACCGTGCGGGTCGTGGACTACACGATCGACGATGGACGCGACAACCCTGACGCCTACCGGCTGCTGACCACGATCCTTGATCCGGCCGAGGCCTCAGCGGAAGAACTCGCGACCGTGTATTCCGAACGGTGGGAGATTGAGTCCGTGTTTGATGAGTTGAAAACTCACCAACGCGGGCCGCGCATGGTGATGCGATCTAAATCCCCCGACCTGGTCAAGCAGGAAATTTGGGGGCACCTCTGTTGCCACTACGCGATCCGCACGCTCATGGTTGAGGCCGCCCAACACGCTCGCCGTGACCCCGACCGGGTCTCTTTCGTTGCCGCACTCCGCATCGCCCGCCGCTCTGTCGCTCAGGGCGCTTTTTCCCCCTCCGCAGCCTGACCACGCCAAAGCGGTCTGGCGCCATGCCATCCTCGCCCTCGTCCGGCGCCTGAACCCCGCGCGACGACGGCGATCACACCCTCGCGTCATCAAACGCAAGTCTCGAAGTGGCCCGCCAAACGCTTCCACCACACGCACTGGCCACAACCCCTCCACGAGCCAGAAATCACCACTCAAACACTTAACTGAACGGTATTGAGGCTAAGGGGGTAGACATGCTCCAAGCCTAAGCGCGGTTCTCTGCGTCGGGAAGCAAGGCGGGCATCCGCCCGGATCACGCTGCAAACTTGCAATGACAACTCGCTTTTCTCGACTACGTCGACTACCACTGAACCAAATTGATCGGGAAGGATTGAACCAAGATGACCACAATGCACAACCCTCCGCACCCGAGCTTGCTTGTGGGAACGTGCGCGGAGCTCTGGCTGGGATTGCAGACTGCGTTCGATTTGTGGAATGAAAAGCAAAAGCCGCGGCCGGAAGTTCTTTCGCTTACGGGTTAGGCGCGTGGCGAGCCGGCACGCGACCGTCCAGGGGCCTGAAGCCAGCCCTTTGGCCGATCCGTTGGCATCGATGTCGGTGAAAAGTTGACAAATGCGCAATCGGCTAGGCCATGCTTTCGCTATTGGAAACTGAAAACCGCAGGCACACCACCGAGCTGTTCGTCGCCGAGCCACTAACTCCGCTCAGGCCTCCCGTGAGAACTGCGGGCGACGGTCAGAGTGCGCCAGGGCAACGCCGGGGGCGATGACGATGGACGGCGCCTGACGTACGTAACGCGGCAACGCCATTGTAACCACGCACCATCGCGGACAATCACACGTGCTGAACCGTCGAGACGGGCGTATCCTTTGCGTAAACATGTCTTACTTTGGAAGGTGGCAGTGTGACGATCTCAATCCGTCTCACCCCCGAGGAAGAGGAGCGGCTGGAGGAGCTGTCCAGACGCACGGGGCGTTCGAAGAGCTTCTACGTTCGAGCTGCCCTCCGCGAGCATCTGACCGATCTGGAGGACGCTTTTGCGGCCGACGAATCGCTGAACGCTTTTGAAGCCGCAGGCCGCCGCTCCCGGCCGCTCTCGGCGCTGAAAGCCGAGTCTGAGCTGTGATCGCCCGGTGGCGCGTTGAGACCACCGAGCAGTTCGATTGCCAATTCAGGAAGCTGGACCGCGCTGTGCAGCGACGAGTCCTGTTATACCTCGAGGACGTCGAACGTCTCGACGATCCTCGCCAACGCGGGAAGGGTCTGACCGCAAACCACTCCGGCGTGTGGCGATACCGAGTAGGGGACTACCGCGTCCTCGTTCAGATCATGGACGACACTCTGGTCATCCTGGCCGTGAACGTCGACCACCGCAAAAACGCATACTGAACCAACCGTGGGCGGGGTTCGGGATTGCATCAAATTTGTCTGCGGTGATTCAAAAAAGCGCGGGGCGTGTCTGCGATCAACTCGTTCGCACGGCCTCCAGCTATAGTCTCGGCATGAGTGCGTCCACCCGGATTCTTGAGGCTCGTGCACGGGCCAATCTCTCGCAGAGCCAGCTGGCCCTTCGTGCCGGAGTTCCGCAGCCCAACCGCTTCGCCTACGAGGTGTTCGGGTGCAGCTGCGGCCGGAAACCCTCGCTCGCATCCTGGCTGCCGCCGTTGAGCGGCCGTCTCTCGTGCTGGCGCGCGAGCGGCGCCGCGTGCTCGAACTGGCCGGCCACCGCGGTGCCGGCGCCGTGCGAGTCTTCGGCAGCATCGCCCAGGGCACGGATGCCGCCGGCAGCGACATCGACCTTCTCGTCACCTTCGCCCCCGACGCTTCCCTTCTCGATGCGGCCGGGCTCGTGCTCGGCTATCGGGTGCGGGTGGGTGACTACCGGATCATCTACACCATTCGCAACGACATCCTCGTGGTGGTCGTGGTCACCGTCGGCCATCGTCGGGACGTGTATGAGTAACGCGTGATCACTTTCCGCGGCTGCCGGTGCAGCTGGGGATTGGGTAGGTCACGCAGACGATCCCTGCGCCGCGATGCAGCCGACCCACACTTCGTCGCGAGCTCGGGTGATACCCACGAACAGTTCGCGGCGGTCGCGCTCGTCGCGTTCGATCTGCGAATCGGTCCACCCCGCTCCAGTGACGCCCGGGAACATCAGGCGTTCGGTGATCCAGGGCAGCAGCACCTGCTTGAACTCCAGCCCCTTGGCACGCTTGATCGTGCCGACCTTCACGGCATCCGTTCGGCCACCGTCGTAATCGGTGAGTTCGACCACGGGGATCCCCGCGGTGCGCAGCAGCATCACCGCGTCACGCACCTGCCAGGTGGTGAAGCAGAGCACACCCACGTCACCCCAGCCCACACTCACGCTCTGCGTGGCCCGGCGGATGTGCTGCACCAGTCTCCCGTCGTGCTCGGTTCGGGTGCGCGCCCGGGCGAAGAGGGGACGTTCGCCGTGCCTCGGCGAGGTGATCGCGGCGGTGCTGGCTGCGGTGCCTTCGATGTCGACGTAGCTGCCTCCGTCGACGACTCGGGCCGCCAGGGCAAGGATCTCGGCAGTGTTGCGGTAGTTCACGTCCATGATCACACCCCGGCCGGTGACGGAGAGACCGGCCTCGGCGAGCGTGTAACCGCCGGGGTAGATGGTCTGTTGGCCGTCTCCGATCAGGGTGAAGGCATCCGCGCCGTCACCGTCCACCACGGAGGCAAGCATGCGGATCATGGCGCACGACAGGTCCTGAGCCTCGTCGACGATGACGGCGGTGTACCCAACCATCGGTTTGGCGCGCAGAGCAGCTTCGGCGAGCAGGATCAGGTCGGCGAAGTCGTGCACCTCGCGAATGCGCAGAAGCGATTCGTAGCGCTGATAGAGCGCCCAGACTGAGCGGCGCTGGTCGAGGGTGAGGCGGCGGCGCCGCCCGACGCGGGCACAGTCGGCGTACTCGTCGAAGGTGGTGAGACCGCGGCCCTTGATCACGTGGTCGAGTTCCTCCCGCCAGTAACGGGAGTTCGTGTCGATTGTCGTGAGCGGGCCGCAGGTCTGCTTCCAGGCCTCGTCGAATGACTGATCGGCCAGCTTGCTGTTGACGCGCACGTCGATGCCGCGCTCGTCGAGCACCTTGAGGGCGAATTGGTGCACGCCGCTGAACTCCACGCGACCAGCGACATCCGGTGCCATGCGGCCGAGCAGGTTGCTCAGCACGTCGGGCAGCGTGCGCACGTACGTGGTCACGAGCACGCGGGCGTTCGCCTGCGACCGTGCCAGGTACGCGGCACGGTGCAGCCCTACGACGGTCTTGCCGGTGCCGGCAGCCCCACGGATGCGAGAGGGCCCGTTGAAACTGCGGCGCACCAACTTGGCCTGGTCCGGATGCAGGAACGTCATCCACTCCTCGATCGGAGGTGCCAGGAGTCCCTCGAGAATCGCGGCCTCGATGTCGCTCTCGCTCGGCAGATGGTCAAGATCGAGGGCCGGTTCCGGGCCGATGATCGGTTCGGGCAGGGTCACATCGACCGGGGCCGGCGCGCCGATCAAGGGGAAGTGCTTGATCGCGGCGGCCAACACCTGCTCGACGGCAGACGCGGTGAGACGCTGGCCGCGGCGGGCGATGTGGCGCACAATGTCGCCTTCGCCGACAATCTCGACCCCGCCGACCGATGCGTTGACGCCCGTGTGCCCGGCGAAGACGACCACGGGTCTCACCTCGCCCGGGGCCAGGCCGATCTCGGCCAGAGCCGCCTCCGTCTTCCACGCGAGGTCGGCCAGGCCGTTGAACTCGTCGGTGACGTCGGCTTGCCCGCGGAATACCCGGCCCGCCGCGATGATCGGGTCTTTCCAAGCCTTGGTGTCCACGATGAACAGGCCGCCCGGCCCGACGACGACCATGTCGACCTGAGCGCGACGGCTGCCGGGCCACTGACGATCGGGCAGGAAGTGGTAGCCAGCCGCGGCGAGGGGAGCGAGAACGTGGGCAATGCGCTTTTCGCTGTCTGCAGCAGCGAAGTAGTTGGCGGCCTTGGCCCGTGAGGAATCAGCGGCAAGCGCATGGGCCTCCGAGAGTGCCAATTGGCGCGTCGCCTCAGTCCATGCCGATCCGCCTGCTGACATCAGTCCCCCCAGAGCCTAGATACTCGCTGAGCTTATCGGCAGCCATTGGCGCGCAGGCGCGGATCAGGCGCGCACGGCGGAGACCGCCCGTTACTCAGTGCGCCGGGCCACGTTCAGATGAGCGCTACCTGAGTCCCAGGTGTATGTTGCGTGCAACGATTCGGATGGGAGCTGTGACGATGCCGAAAGTGGGCGCAAGCGAACCGAGCAACACCGCCCTCTACGTCACGGGCGGTGTGCTCACTGTTGTCCTGGCCGCTCTGACGGTTCTGATCACAGTGCTTGCTCAGCAGCCTGTGGGTGTACCGGCCGAGATCGCGCTCACCGTCTGGATCCTCCTCGGACTATCAGCGCTCCTCGTCCTGCTCACGCTGGTGGCCTGGATTTCCCGAGTTATGGATGGCACGGCGAACCGTGGTGCGCTCAATCTTCCGAACGGCAGCATCAGCGCGGTGATTGCGCTCTTGCTTCTGCTCCTCTTCGCGTTTTCGTCGATCTACCTGTTCAGCCAGCTCAGCTCGCGCGAATCGCGGGGCGCGGAATCCACCGGAGTTTCGGAAAGCACACTCGCGGGCTTTCCCTCTGAACGCGTCATCAGCGTCAATGTTGCCGAGGCTGGCGCCGCCGACGGGACCGGGCGCACCTACGATGTGGTGCTGGCGCCGGCTTCTGGCGCAAGCACTGACTTCGCCGAGACGATCTTCGCCACACTGTCGACGGTCGTCATCGCAATCGTCGGCTTCTACTTCGGGCAACGGGCCGCTACCTCGGGGGTTCAAGCCGTACAAGACCTTCAGACAAACGCCGAGCTGACTCGTTCGAAGATCGAACTAGAGCGGGAAATGCAGACGACACGGGAGCCAATTGCCGGAGCGGGAGCCAGCGTCGTAGAGCCGGGTTCCGGACCCGTTTCGGACGGCCTGGCCACAGAGCGAGCACCGGCGCCGCCGGAGAAACCAGGAGCTTGAATCGCATTTGAATGGGGTGGGATCGACATGACACATGACAGCATCCGCTTACCATCGGCCAGGGGGCCACACGCCTCAGCCCGGACGTTCTTGGCGCTCGTACTTGCTGGGTTTCTCCTCACGGGCGCCAGTTGCGCTCGGAGTGGCACGAGCAGCCTGGATGATCTGGGTCGCATTCTCGGCCGATCTGCAAACGAGACCGAACTCATCGTAGGAGGCGGTTCTGCTGCCGCGGAGAAGAATGCCGCCCGTTGGCTCGAGCAGATCGAGGCCTATGGTGACAGCGACGTGCGAGCCGCCTGCAATCTTGCCCTGGCGATGTCTGGCTCCGGAACACCGAGGACTCAGGCCGATCTCAAGCAGCTATTGCAACTTACCTCCGCCATCACGAATCCCACGGCTGAAGTGACAAACCTGCGGGATACGACGGCGTCTGCATTGATCGAGGATTACCAATCGGCCTCCCTGGCCGCGGCAATAGTGGCGTTCGACGAGACCCTCTGCTGACCAGACGCGCTTGGTCGGCTGAACGTCGACCAGGGGCTGTTCCCCAGCATGAGCGTGTGGGAGAACATCGCGTTCGGCCTGCGGGTGCGAAAGACCAGGAAGGCCGAAACGGCGCTACTCGTCGACGAGATCGCCGCGCAGGTCGAGCTCACCGAGGAGCAGCTCGCGAAGAACGTGTCCGAACTCTCCGGTGGCCAGCAGCAGCGGGTCGCCATCGCCCGGGCCCTCGTGCTCAAGCCGCGCATCCTGCTGCTCGACGAGCCCCTCTCCAATCTCGACGCCAAGCTGCGCGTGCAGCTGCGCGAACAGCTGAAAAACCTGCAGCGGGAACTCGGCATCACCACGGTGTACGTCACGCACGATCAGGAAGAAGCCCTCACCATGAGCGACCGGATCGCCGTGTTCAACCACGGCGTTGTCGAGCAGGTAGGCACCCCGGAGGAGATCTGCAACCGCTTCGGCACCGAGTTCGTGTGCACCTTCGTCGGTGCGATGAACAAGCTCTCGGGCGACGTCGTGCACCAGCTGCGCCAGCGCGGCGGCACCGGTCTCGCACCAGCGAAAACGTCGTACCTGCGCCTGGAGAAGGTGTCGTTGCAGGCGCCCCCGGGCAACACGGATGCGATCCGGCTCGACGGCGTCGTCGCCGGCCGTTCCTAACACGGCTCGCACAGCACCTACACAATCGACAGTCATGGCAGCAGCATTCGTGCACTGGTGCCCGAGGGCGGCGGATCTGCGCTCGAACCGGGTTCTGCGGCGCAGCTTCGCGCTGGCCGCCACGCTGGCCGTCACGGTGAATGTCGTCGGCATCTTCATCGTTCTCGTCACCGACTATTTCAAGATCCGGGGCGCACGGATGCTGTGGCTCGGCTACGCCACCACCCTCATCTACGGGGGCATCGTGCTCGCCGCCGGCTACAACTTCATCTACGGCCGCTACGGATTCGTCACCAACGCCGTGCGCAACTGGTTTCCGGAGATCGACCCGAACTGGTTCTCCGGCTACTTCGCGGTCGTCGTCGTGATGACGCTGGCCACGACGACGAACCATATGCTTTCCCTGGGATCGTCGCTGGCGAAGATCGACTACCAGACCATCGAGGCGGCGCGCAATATGGGCGCGTCGACCATGGGCATCCTCTGGCGAATCGTGTTGCCCGCCCTGCGCCCGATGATCTTCGCCGTGACAGTACTCACCTTCCTGACCGGTCTCGGCGCACTGACAGCGCCGCTCGTGTTGGGCGGCACCGATTTCCAAACGATCGCCCCGATGATCCTCACCTTCTCCAAGAGCACCGGGTCGCGTGACCTCGCCGCGCTGCTCGCCGTGATCCTCGGCCTGGCGACCATCGTGCTGCTGGCAATGATGAACCGGGTCGAAAAGTCGGGGGTGTACTTCTCGGTGGCGAAGGTGGCGACCCCGCTGCAGAAGCAGAGAATCCCGAACCCAGTGGCGAACGCTGCCGTGCACGTGGCCGCCTACGCTCTCTTCGTCGTCTACGCGATGCCGGTGCTGCTGATCGTGCTGTTTTCCTTCGTGCACTCGAGTGCCATCGTCACGGGGAGCATCAGCTGGGATTCGTTCACGCTCGACAACTACGCCACGGTCTTCGGCACACCCGCGGTGCTCCGACCCTTCGTGGTCAGCGTCGTCTACAGCGCGCTGGCGTCGGTGATCGTGGTTGGCGGGATGCTGTTCGTCTCACGGTTGCTGCAGAAACACCGCAACCCGTTGACCGCCACGCTGGAGTACCTGCTGCACATCCCCTGGATCCTGCCGACGATTCTCATCGCCCTCGCCCTCGTCATGACGTTCGACCGCCCAAACCTTATGGTCGGCGGCCAGGTGCTCACAGGAACGACGAGTCTCCTGTTGATCGCCTACGTGATCGTGAAGATCCCGCTCACCCTGCGGTTGCTCAAGGCGGCTTTCGCGTCGGTGCCGGAGTCGCTCGAGGATGCCGCCCGCATCCTCGGTGCCGGGTCGATGTTCACCCTTCGCATGGTTCTGGTTCCGCTGGTTCTCCCGACCGCGGCTGCGATCACGGCACTCAACTTCAACAGCCTGCTCGACGACTATGACGCCGCGGTGTTCCTGTATCACCCGCTCTACCAACCCCTCGGTGTTGCGATCAAGGCCAGCACGGAGGGGGAGAACAACCTCGACTCCATGTCGATCACGTTCGTCTACACCGTGCTGCTCATGATCATCATGGGGTTCACCATGTACCTGGTCTACGGGCGAGGAGGCTCGTCGACGAAGCGCCATACGCGCCGCGCGCGCACTGTCGCGGCGGAGTAATCGGGGCGGAGTCCTGCCTGCGCTTGAACATCAGCCCGAGCAGTCAGGCTCCGAGTGCAGCAGGGCAAGCGCCTTCCCCGCGCTAACCGAAGGTCGATCTGCGACCCGGAGTCAGACTGCCGACTCCGCGGCATCCGTCACCGCGTCGAGCACGGCCCGCACGGCCGCCGGGTCGCCGAGGATGCGGAAGTGCCCGCCGACCCTGAGCTGGATGTTGCGGGCGCCGACGAGTTCACTGCCCTCGGGGACATGCGGGTCGAACACCCCGTAGATAGACGTGATGCGGTCGTTGACCCGGTGGTCCAGACCGAGGTCGTGCAGGGCCACGTTGGCGGGAGCGAAGGCACGGATGCTCGGCACGACCCAGTAGCGCGCATAGCGGGAACCGCCGAAGGGAGCACTGATCGCGGTCATTCCGCTCACCCGGCGGCCCGGGTCATCCGTCGTCATGAGCAGTTTGCCGATCAGGCCGCCCTTGCTGTGCGCCACGATGACGACGCCGGTCAGGTTCTCCCGCTCGAGGTAGGCGGCCACGGTCGCGGCGGCATCCGCCAGAGAACGCCGGTTGCGGCCGAGCTTCGCCACCACGTGCACCGGATGCCCGTGGCCGTGCAGTATCTCAATCAACGGTCGCATGAACTGCCAGGATTCATACACCCCGGGGATGATCACGATCGGGGCTTTGGTACCGGAGCGGAAGTCCGTGGTCCGGGCGCGGGAGAGGAACGCACGGGTCTGGCCGGTCGCCGCATAGACATAGTCGAGCAGCCACCACCAGGCCTCGCGCAGATGGCGACTCAGCAGACGGGGGTTCAGGAGACGGCGAATCATTGTGCCGGGTGCGCGACCGACGGAAGCCGCAGGGCGTGCCCCTCGATGATGGCGGCGGTTTGCACGGCGGCACTGTGGTGCACCAGGTGGCGGTGCCCCGCGACCTCGAACACATGCCCGTCCGGCGCGGCGGCGGCCAGCGATGCACACCAGGTGCTGCCCGAGACGGGGTCATTGGTGCCTCGGATCACGAGAATGGGGGAGCGCACCTCGCCAAGGGCCAGGTCGGTGCGGTAGCCGAGCATGGGGACGAGCTCGGTGGAGAACCAGCGCGGGCCGCACTCGAGGTAGTCACGGAACACGATCAGATTGCCCGACGGCGACTCCTTGGCCACATCCCGGGTCAGACCCAGCGCCTGTTGCACGGCTGTCGACCGGCGGGGATCGGTGACAGGGCCGATCAGAACCAGGTGGGAGACGGCATCGGGGCGTTGCCGGGCCACCTCGGTGACGAATTGGGCGCCCATCGAATGGCCGACCAGGACCGCCCGCGGCACCTCGAGTCGATCAAGTAGCCGGCCGAGCAGGGCGCCGTATTCTTCGACAGCGAGCGGCCGAACGGGCCGGCGGGTGCCGCCGAATCCGGGCAGATCGAGCGAATGGGTGTGCCCGGTGGCGGCCAGGCTCCTCTGCACCCGGCGGTAGTAGCGGTGCGACGCCCCGATGCCGTGGACCAGCAGGTAGGTCGGCGCGTCCGGCGAAGGCGAGGTGCTCTTCAGGGAGTGCACGGTGAATTGATGCCCATCCACCTCGATGCTGCGGCTACGGGCAGGAACAGCGGCTGCGCGCCGTCGTTCGACACGCGCTCGGTCGGTGCTCGTCACGGGGTTTCCTTCGGGTTCAGGTGCAAAAATCCTAGCCTCCGGCAGTGTCGGGTGGCCTGGGCGCTCACGGGGGCTGAGACATCCGTCACTGATAAGACGGATGCGGGCCGAATTCGTCACGCCCGCGGCGCCGATCGGTCGGGCGCGCCCTGCCTGGCGGCCTGCCCGGCGGCCTGCCCGGCGCCCTGCAGCCCCGAGAGTCGCCGATTCTGCCGAGAATCGCCGCTGGAACGGCGACGCTCGGCGCAAACGGCGACTCTCGGCGGCTCTCGGCGACCCGCGCCATCCCGCAGGATAGAAGGCATGGCCCACCGTCAACGAAAGCCCGCCGATTCTGACCCCGCCCGTGACCGGGCGGACAAGACGTGCGCCTCGTGTGGGCGGCGCATCGAGTGGCGCATGAAGTGGGCCGACAACTGGGAGTCGGTGAAGTACTGCTCGAGCGCGTGCCGCGCACATGGGGTCACGGCGACCGACCTCAAGCTGGAAGAGGCCATCGCGACACTGCTCAGTGCGCGGGCGACGGATGCCACGATCTGCCCGTCCGAGGCGGCGAAAGTGGTCGGCGGTGACGGCTGGAACGACCTCATGGAGCCGGCCCGACGCGCCGCACGCCGCATGGTCGCCCGCGGTGACCTGCAGATCACGCAGGGCGGGGCCGTGGTCGATCCGTCGACGGCGAAGGGTCCGATCCGGTTGCGGCGGGTGCGGGCATAGGCGCGGTGACCCGCGCGGAGCGAGCATAACTCCTGCAAATTCTGCCTGCCGATTTGTCCACCCGCGTAATCACGCGGATCGTGCGGGAAGTCTCACCGGATTGCAGGAGTTATGCGATGAGGGTCGGCAGCGGCAACTGACCTGTTCGCCGCGACTGAAGGTGAATTGTCCGGTTGCCTGTGAGTCTCGGGACCGGTAGTGGCCACGCGCGGGTGCTGCGCCGCTGCGCGCGTGGCACGCCACCAGCGCAGCGGCGCAGCACCCGCGCTCGCCGAGTGCCGTGGCCCGAGACCCTTCCCCGCATTCTGGCCGCCGCCACCGCGCGGCCGTCGGTCGTGCTGCGGCGCGAGCGTGAGCAGGTGCTCAAACTGGCCGGGCGCCGCCGCACGGATTTCCCCCGGCTGCTGGTGCAGTCGGGGATTGCATAGGGCGAGCGGCGGTCGCCGCTCGTCACCTAACGGATTGGTTCACCCCGAGTCGATAATCGGCTCCGTGGTGCTCCTCGGGCAGACGGTCGCCGCGCCCGTGCAACTTGTTGCGTAGAGTGCCCTCGACGTACTCCTCCGGGTAGGCCCCGCGACGACGCAGCTCGGGAATCACGAACTCGACCACGTCTTCGAACGTTCCGGGCGTGATCGCGTACGCGAGGTTGAACCCGTCAACATCGGTATCGGCGACCCACTCCTGCAGGTGATCGGCAACCTCTTCCGGTGAGCCGACGATGAACGGCCCCAGGCCGCCGATTGCGCCGAGCTTCGCGATGTCACGCACGGTCCACTCGGAGCCGTCATCATTCGCCGCCTGAAAATTTGCCACCGCCGACTGGATCGCGTTGCTCTTCACGTTGCCGATCGGCTCGTCGAGGTCATACCGCGAGAGATCGATGCCCATCCAGCCCGACATGAACACCAGGGCGCCTTCTTCGCTCGCGTAGGAGAGGTAGTCCTGATGTTTTGCGTGCGCCTTCTCGCTGGTCTCGTCGGTGATGATTGTCAGCAGCGTGTAGATCTTCGCGGAGTACCGGTCTCGACCGGCCTGCTCGAGCGCATCCCGGATCTTGCTCACGGTCGCGGTGAGGCCGGACTTGGTCGAAGCGGCCACGAAGATCGCCTCGGCGTTGCCGGCGGCGAAGGCGATACCGCGCGGCGATGCCCCGGCCTGATAGATCACCGGCGTGCGCTGCAACGACGGCTCGGACAGGTGGATCCCCGGCACGGTGAAGTTCTTGCCGTAATGCCCGATCTCATGCACCTTGCTCGGATCGGTGAACACCCCGGTCTCCCGGTCGCGGATGACGGCATCGTCTTCCCACGAGCCCTCCCACAACTTGTACAGCACCTCGAGATACTCGTCGGCGACGTCGTAGCGGTCGTCATGCTCCAACTGGTCTTCATGCCCCATGTTGCGGGCGGCGCTCGGCAGATAACCGGTGACGACGTTCCAGCCGACGCGACCCTTCGTCAAATGGTCGAGCGTCGACATCCTTCGTGCGAACGGGTACGGATGCTCGTACGCTGTACCCGCGGTCACGCCGAACCCGAGGTTCTCGGTCACCGCCGCCATGGCGGAGACGAGCAGAATCGGGTCGTTCACGGGAACCTGGGCCCCGTGCCGGATCGCTGCTTCGTTCGAACCCCCATAGACGTCGTACGTACCGAGCACATCGGCGATGAAAATGCCATCGAAAGTGCCTCGCTCGAGCAGCCTGGCCAGGTCGGTCCAATAGGAGAGGTCCTTGTATCGCCAGGACTGGTCAAGCGGATGCCGCCACATTCCTGAGGACTGGTGCGCGACGCAATTCATGTCAAAAGCGTTGAAGCGAATTTGTCTGGGCATGCCACCCATCCTGCGGCGCGGTCGTTGACGGCGCCACAGCACTCGCCATTTGGCGTAACACACGGGGAGCGACGGGCTGACTCTCGCAGATCCGCCCGGAGCGGCGCGGTTTGAATCCCTCGCCGCGCGCGAGACCGCCACACTGCCGCCGACGCTGCTGGCCGCCTGGGTCGTGCGGGCCACCGGCACGACGACCATATTCGCGCTGCTGTTGACCATCGTCTTCTCGGTCGCCCTTGCATCGGCTCCAGCAGTTCGGGCGCCATTCTCAGCGTGCTCGGCTGGCGCTAAATGTTCAACCTCGTGCTCCCGATCGCCCTCAGCGCGCTCGTCGTGGGCGGCTTGGGGCTGAAGAACGTCACCACTTCGCGCAAGACGCCGATCGACGTGGTCTTGGTCATCCTCTCGGCGCCCGGCTTCGGCAAGCTCGTCTACGGCCTCAGCAACCTGAATGCGGAATCCGGCGGCATCGGCCCGGTTGCGGGCTGGCTGCCGACCGCTCCGGGCCCACCCGTCTGCTGATCACGGGCTCCAGCCGCCTTCCTGTGCGGCGCCGTGATCTCGCTGTTCGCGATCCCCGCGGCGTTCTTCATTCGCCGCCCGGCGGCCGCGGCAGAGCAGCGTACAGTGCCCGTCGGCTCTGCTGACGCGGCTCCCCCGCTGCGGCACGCCTGATCGAGGTGCACGGCCTGCCGAATCTCGTGTCAATCCCCTGCTACCCATGACTTTCACAGAATACTGAGCGTTTGTTCAGAAACATGAGACAGAGTATAAGTTTCGTCTGCGCCGTCCCCCGAAAGCGCAGGCCCGATGCTCAGTGAGCCGGCGCGCGCACGCGTGCGAGCTTGCGTAACACGGAAGTCAAGCGCACAAACATGCCCGAAACACCCGAAGAAATCCGCATCCGATTCGCTGCCCAAAATAAGCGAAGCAACAGCATTCCCAGCAGCAACAGCACCACCGGCCCCACCAAGATCAACCGCCCGTACCGCATCGCGCTCATCGCCGGCAGTGTGCTCGCCATCACCGGCCTCGCAGTCGGCGCCGGCTTCGCCGGTCAGTCCGCCTCCGCCACCCAGGACCGCGTCTCGGCCACAACCGCACTCGCCGACAGCACGGGCCTGCACCGTGAACAGCTCGGCGCCTACAGCGCGGTCGCCAAGGCGCACGGCGACAACTCGGCCTCCATCACCCTGAACGAGGCCAATCAGGTCATCGCCGCCACCCAGGACAAGGTGGATGCCTCCAGCCTCGCCGCGGTCGCCAGCTCGCTCGCCAGCTACGAGATCCTCCCTCTCGACGAGGTCACCTCGCTGACCGCCCAGACCAAGGCCGAGACCGCCGCCGTCACCGCGGCGTCGATCGAAGCCGACCGCGTCGCCGCCGAGGCTGCCTCCGAGGCTGCCGCCGCGGCCGCAGCCCAGGCCGCAGCCGAGGCAGAAGCGCAGGCCGCCGCGCAGGCCGCCGCCGCGTCCTCCCGTGCCCAGTCGCTGGCCTCCGGCAACACTCCTGCCGGCGCGCGCGCCACGGCTCAGGCCATGGCCGCGTCCCAGTACGGCTGGGGCGCCGACCAGTTCTCCTGCCTGAACCAGCTGTGGCAGAAGGAATCGGAGTGGAAGTACGACGCCGTGAACTCCAACGGCGGTGCCACCGGCATCCCGCAGGCGTTGCCCGGCAACAAGATGGCGACGGCCGGCAGCGACTGGGCCACCAACGCGACCACGCAGATCGCATGGGGCCTCGGCTACATCAAGGCCTCCTCCTACGGCACCCCGTGCGCCGCCTGGTCTCACTCGCAGGCCAACAACTGGTACTGATGCCCTGACTACCCGCAGCACCAAGGCCGGTCGTCCCCTCGTGAAGGGGCCGACCGGTTTTCTCGTTGCCGGGCTCTCAGCTGTCGGTTCGCATGCACCGAAGGGACCCGTGCTGCACTAGCCTTCGAAGGGCGGATGTTGTGGGGACAGCACGGCTCGGCGCGGTCGACGCCGCATCGAGACTCCCGGCTCCGGCAGAAACAGGGAGCGGCAACATGCACGGGATCGCACCGGCCAGACATCCGTTACGTCGATTCGTGCAGGTCATCGCCGCGCTCGCGGTCTCGGCGGCGCTCGCGCTCGGGATGCCGGCCGTCGAAATGCCCCTGGCCGCGTCGGCAGACACCGGTGACTTCACATTCACCTCCTTCGAGGCCGACTACTACCTCTCCCGTGACGACGCCGGGCACTCCACCCTGCGCACGGTCGAGACGTTCGTGGCGCAGTTCCCGAACTTCGACCAGAACCGAGGCATGGTGCGCCTCCTCCCCAACGACTACAACGGGGTGCCGCTGAACACCACCGTCGAATCGGTCACCGACGCCACCGGAGCCCCCGTCTACTTCGAGACCTATGACCAGGGCTCCGTCACCGAGGTGCCGCTCGGCACCGATGAGTTCGTGCGCGGCCAGCAGACCTACACGATCACCTACACGCAGCAGAACGTGGTGCGCGCGTTCGCCGACACCGACGACGACGAGCTCTACTGGGACACCAACGGTACCGGGTTCGACCAGTCGTTCGGCTCCGTCACCGCGCGCGTGCACGTCGACCCGAGCGTCGCCGAGTTCCTCACCGGCGACACCGCCTGCTATTCCGGGGCCCAGGACGATGGCGCCCGGTGCGAGATCAGCCAGACGACGGATGCCGCAGTGCCCGGATCCACGGGCCAGCTGTTCACCTCGTCCGTGCAGGGTCTCGGTCCGCGGCAGAACCTGACCGTGGCCATCGGCTTTGCACCCGGCACCTTCGTGTCGGTGCCGGCCTCGGCCAGCTACAGTGCGAGCGATTCGGACAACGGCGGGGGAGAACCGGCGACCGGGCTGCTGTTCCTGGTGGCGGCTGTCGGCTTCCTCGGGGTCGTGCTCGCCTTCATCCGTCGCCGACTCGGCCAGCGCAACGCGCGCGGCCGAGGCACCATCATCGCCCAGTACAGCGTGCCGAAGGGTTACAACCTGCTGGAGGCGGGGGACCTTGCGAATCGGTCGAAGACGGCTATCGCCGCGCAGCTCGTGAGCCTGGCGGTGCGCGGCACGGTGCGCATCCTCGACTATCCGGTCAGCGCAGGCGGCGGCGACTACACGCTGCAGCTGCTGACTGTGGAAGGCGTGGACGCTCAGGAGCGAAAGCTGCTGGAGACGCTGTTCCCCCGCCTGACGATCGGAGCGACGCGGGAACTGGGGGTCGCCGACAGCACGCTCGCCGCCAAACTGAGCGCGTTCCTCCCCGCCGCGACAGCGTCGGTCATCCAGCGCGGCTGGCGGGCCAAGGTGGCCGGCCGCGGCGGCAGGTGGATCGCCATCGGAATGGCCGTCGTGCTGCTGCCGGCCCTGGCCGTCCTCGGTGCGGTGGCGCTGATCGACGGCTCCCCGAAGTTCGGCGAGGTGATGACGGTCGCCGTCATCGCAGCGCTGTTCCTCTACCTGGCCCTCTACCTCGCCCAGGGCACGGTGCAGCTCACCGATTCCGGGGCCGATCAGCGCGACTACCTCAAGGGACTGAAGGTCTATCTAGAGCTCGCCGAGGAGGAGCGTTTCCGCATGCTGCAGGGCCCGGTCGGCGCGCTGCGGGTCACGATGCCTGCCCTGCCGGGTGTCGCATCGGGGGCGCTGCCGAGCCCGGTGACGGATGCCGCCGGAACACCCGACACCGTCGAACTGGTCAAGCTCTATGAGGAGCTGCTCCCCTTCGCGGTGCTCTGGGGTGTCGAACGGGACTGGGCGAAGGAGCTCGTCGTGCTCTACGAGCACGGGGCGCCGGCGCCGGGCTGGATCGTGTCGCAGGGAGGCTTCACCGCGAGCGGCTTCGGCGTCGCCATGAACGGTTGGGTCGCCTCGGTCCTCACCTCTGCCACGGTTCCCGTCAGCTCCAGCAGCGGCGGCGGATACTCCGGCGGCGGAGGAAGTTTCTCCGGCGGCTCCGGCGGCGGCGGGTTCTCCGGCGGTGGCGGTGGCGGAGGCGGTGGCGGCGGCCGTTGACGGCTGCCGGGTGTGCAGCCGTCACGCATCCGTGGCCCGTCGTGCCGGCGCGGGTGCCGCGCCGCTTCGCTGGTGGCATGCTATCCGCAGAGCGGCGCACCTCCCGCGCGTCAAGCAGAGTGGAACGGGAGAGGGGCGACGGATGCCCCGCGCCGCCTACGCGGCGTCGCTCGGCACGCGCAGGGTGAGGCTACCGGCATCCACCCAGGTCTTGAAGGCCACGGCGGTGCCGAACCCGTCGCCGTCGAGTTCGATCTCTTCCGGACGGTTGAGCCGCAGCACGAGCTTCGTGCCGGTGGCGTAGTTGAGCGCGTCGACATCATTGGTGCGCAGTTTGCGGCCCAATGCCGTTCGGCTGAGCACGCCGTTCTCCCACAGCACCTTCGACAGAATTTGCAGCCAGCCGCCGAAGCCCTCCGGCTTCAGTACGACCACGTCGAAGAGTCCGTCGTCGAGGGCGGCGTCGGGAATCAGCTCGATGCTGGCCGGAAGCGACCCGCAGTTGCCGACCATGATGGTGTGCGCGCGCATCGCCTGCTCGGGCTTCGCGTTGAGCCGGTACCGGAACCGTAGATCGCTGTCGTCCTTGCCGACGGCGATCATGGCTTTCACGTAGGCCAGCCAGCCGGCCTTCGCCTTGAGGTCGTCGTCGGTGTTCGCGAGCATCTTGGCATCGAGGCCGAGCCCGGCCATCACCAGGTAGGCGTGCCGGTCGACCGACCGGTCGGCCCGCTCGATGTCGATCAGGCACACGTCGATCACCTTGTCCTGGCCGGCGAACGCGGCTTGCAGGGCCAGCCCGGTGTCGGCGAGGGGCAGCTGCAGGTTGCGGGCGAGCAGGTTGCCGGTGCCCGACGGCAGCAGCGCCAGTGCGCACTCCGTGCCGTGCACGGCTTCCGCGACGGCGCGCACGGTGCCGTCGCCGCCGGCCACGATGATCATGGTGGCCCCGGCTTCGATCGCCTTCCGGGCCGGTCCCTGCCCCGGGTCCTCAGCTGACGTCTCGAACCACAGCGTCTCCGGCCAGCCGGCGGCCGATTGCTGGGCCTCGACGGCGTCCCGAAGAACGTCGACGTCAACCTTTATGGGGTTGTAGACGACCGCGGCGAGCCGGGGTGCGCTCACGTCATCGGTCAGGTCGTCGTGGTGCAGATCGGTGCTCGTCATGTGGGGTCCGTTCGATGGTGGAAGCTGGTGCCTTCCGTAAATGGGTTCTCACTCATCTAGACGGATGCCGCTGCCCATTTGTCACGCGACCCCGCAGTCGGGCGCCCCTTCCCAGGCGCAGACCCACTCCTTATGCTGGCACCACTTCGCTCGAAAATCACGTTCCTCTCGTTCGCTTCAGGGTGGGAAGACTCTCCTGAACCTTGGCCGAATCTGCCGGGACGCTTTCGGGGGTCCCGCGGCGCGGGTACTGTCACCAACGGTTCTGCGCAGCCGGCCACGCCAGAGCCGGTTGCTGCCGGGCCGATCGCTGCTGCACCGCTCGCTGCCGCACCGCTTTCCGCGGAGCCGGCTGACGGCATCCGGAACCGTCAATGAAACGAAAGGGTCAATTCAATGCCCCCCGCGACACAAACACAGAATGTCACCGATGCGCGCACCATGGCTCGGCGAACGGGCACCCTCCTCGGAGGGATGCCCTATTTGAGGTTCGGCACGGGCTCGCCGCTGGTGGACATCCCGGGCCTCACCCAGAACTTTCAACCGACGGTCGGCGTCGAGCGCATGCTCGTGACCCGGATGCTGGCTCCGGTGGCGGCCCGGCACCGCGTGCTCAGGCTGACCCCGCGCCCGGGCCTCGACCCGAACGCCAGCATGGCCGACATCGCCCGGGACTACGCCGACGCTCTGCGCCTGGAGTTTCCGGGGCCCATCGACGTGATCGGCACGTCGACCGGCGGGAGCATCGCCCTGCAACTCGCCGCCGACCATCCCGATGTGGTGCAGCGTCTCGTCGTGGTCTGCGCGGCCTACACCCTGGGGCAAAACGGCAAGAAGGTGCAGCGCCGGGTCGCTGAAGAGGTTCTTGCCGGGCGCCCGCGGCAGGCCGGCCGGAAGATGTTCAGTGTCCTCAGCCACAAGCCCCCGAGTCGGCTGGCAGCCGGCATGGGCTGGATGCTCGGACCCCGCACGTTCGGCAAGGCCAGCCCCGACCTGATCACCACCATTCGCGCCGAAGACGGCTTCAACCTGCGCGACCGGCTCGGCGAGATCGAAGCGCCCACCCTGCTGATCGGTGGTGACCGGGACGGTTTCTACACGCCCGAGCTGTTCCGCGAGACGGTGGCGCGCATCCCCAACGCCCGCCTCATCCTCTTCCCCGGCAAGGGGCACATGGCCGCGATCTCAGACCCACGCCTCCTGCCGGACATCCTCGAGTTCCTCGACGGCTCCGACGCGGGCGGCCGCGCTACGGGTGACCACTCCCCGAGTGCGCGCTCTGCGGGCACTCGTCCGTCGACGCTGTAGCCGTCGCCTCGCGGGGTCGTTGTTGACCCGGAAGGTCGGTGAGACGACAGCTGTCCCTGGCTTTGCCCGGGACGATTACGGCGGCGCTGCGGACCAGCTTCGAAGCACGGGGGTGGTGCTTCTGCCGTGCCCGGCACCAGCTCAGGCCCGAGCTGGTCGGCTAGACGATTGCCCTAGGTGAGTGCCGGGATGATCGCGCCAGAGAACACCTGCCAGGCCAGCGCGGTCTTGGCGACCAGGCTCAACGTGATGTAGGCGCGCTCGCCGCGGAGGTAGTCGCGCCAGCCGCCGACCTGACGGTACTGCAGCACCTGGTTGACGGCGAACGTGTTGAAGAACAGGAAGAGGGAAATGATGATGCCATAAACGAAGGCCGGCGGTGCGGCCTCGGTGTTCGAGCCGGGGGCGATGAAGTAGATCAGGATGACGACCCACGGCACCACGCCCACCATCGACCCGAAGATGAAGGGCAGGAACTTGGCGTTGCCGGGTGTCTCGTACTTCTCCTGCAGTGCCCCGAACATGATCATGGCGGCGTTGGCGGCGAAGATCGAGAACAGGGCCGCGATGTCGGTGATGCCGGTGATCTGGGCGATCAGCCAGATCATGATCGAGGAGCTCAGGGAATATTCGACCCAGCGGAAGTAGTTTCGGTTGGCTTTGAGCCCCGCCGCGTAGCGAGGGAAGAATTTCGGCGACGAGATCAGGAAATGGAAGAAGGCCGAGAGCGCCAGGAAGGAGACGACGCCGATGCCCACGTTGACGTCGAACAGGGTCACCCGCTCGGGCGGCAGCGGCACGCCGGGAGGACCCGACAGATAGTCGGCGGTGACGGCAAAGGTGACCTGGGTGCTGAGCAGGGTGAGCACGTATGCGAAGCCCAGGGCCTGCACGAGGTGCAGTGAGCCGGCCACGATGTTGTAGACGCGGAGGCGGGAAATTTTCTGATCGGGGGTGTAGTTCTTGCGTGCCATCGGGACTCCTCCACAGGTCAGGTGAGGCCGAGACTAGCAGGGTCGCCGACTGCCGTTACCCAAGCGTCAGACCACGCCGAGCGGCAGGTGTTCCCCGGCCGGCAGCCGCACCCGAATCGGGTCCCCGGGAGCGACGCTTCCCCCGGTGACGACGATTCCCATGATCCCCGCCTTGCGGATCACCTGACCGGCATCATCCGTGTCGATCAGCGTCTTCATCAGCCCCTTCTGGTACCCGTTGATCAGTGAGCAGGGGTTGCGCATCCCGGTGATCTCCACGACCGCGTCGCTGCCGAGCCGCAGCCGGGCACCCCGCGGAAGGCCGGACAGATCCAGCCCGCGGGTTGTGATGTTCTCGCCCAGCTCGCCGGGGGAGACCTCGAAGCCGGCCCCCCGCAGCTCGTCGAAGAGCTCGGCGGGCATGAAGTGCACCTGGGTGAGGTTTGCCCTGGTCGGATCCTTCACGATCAGGTAGCGGTGCTGCGTCGTGGCTCCGGCGTGAGCGTCGCCCTCCACCCCGAATCCCGCGATCAAACGGATGTCCGGGACCGTCGGCTTGCTGAACGCGTGCCGTTCGTCTCGGCTGACCGACTGCACCGTTGCCGTCACTGTGGCCGTCACCGTTGCCGCCACTGTGGCCGTCGCATCCTGCATCATGCCCCGAGTCTCGCATGAGGGCCGCCGAGAATTCACCCAGCCGTTATAGCATTTCGGCGTCGCAAACGTAGGCTAGGTGGGTGTTCAGCGAGTCAAGTCGAGTCGAAAAAGGTCAGTCGTGAAAGTCATCAGCTATAACCTCCGCAAGAATCGTGCCAGTGGTGAGCTCATCGCCCTGGCCGAGAACTACGATCCCGACGTCCTGTGTCTGCAGGAATGCGACACCCTCGAGCTCCCCGAGGAGATCGGTCTCCTGCACCTCGCCGACTCCACTGTGCGCAACCGACTCGGCCTGGCGATCTACTATCGCATGGACCGGTTCACCAACGAGCGCACCCAGACCTTCGCGCTCAAGAAGTCACTGCACGACCGCGTGCTGACCCCCGCGCATGAGCGCCTGATCGGCACCCGACTGACCGACCTCGTCGCCCACCGCGAAATCGTCGTCGCTTCGTTCCACGCCGCGCCGCTCACCGCGCTCAACTCCCTGCGGCGCAACCAGATCCGCACCGCGCACGAAGAACTGCACGTGCTCGGGCCGGGCCTGCCGACCCTGATGGTGGGCGACTACAACTACCCGATCTTCAAGGGGCGCCTCGGCGACCACATAACTCAGTCCGGCTACGACCTCACCCTGAGCGACACCCGAACGTACACGCGCTACAAGTTCTTCCGCGGGCATTTCGACCTGGCAACCTCCATCGGGCTGTCCATCGACAGTGTCGAGACGCTGCCCCTCGGCACCTCCGACCACCTGCCCATCCTGGTCACCTCCACCTACAGCGACGAGTCGGTGAACGCCACGAATGTGCCGGCCAGCCTCGCCGAGACGGAGCGCGCTCCGGGCGGCGAATTCGCGATCTAAGGGGCGGGGCCTCGACTACTGAGCGTCGAGGGCGGGGCCTCGTCTACTGGGTGTCGCCGCGCGTCCAGAGCAGGTGGGCACGCACCGACAGGGATCCGCCGATCAGGAGGGCCACGCCCGCCATCCAGAGCAGGACGATGAGGAACGCGTTGGCCGTCACGGCGTTGAGAATGATCAGGGCCACCCCGAAGGCACTGAAACTGAACCCGGCGACGGCGCAGGTGGTGAAGGACCAGTTCTTCATGCGGGTGGTTCCAATCGGGTGGGGATTCGACAGCGTTTACGGTAGCAGGCCCGCGGGGCGCTTACCGTGCCTCGCCTGCCCAGGACGAGTGAGTCCGAATCGGTTGGTTGCATCGCTCCCGGATTGGCAGAGCTGACTGCACCGCGCGGACGCTGTTCAGCACGGGCGAGCGCCGGGTTCGGCGTCGAATTCGTTCGGGACGGATGGCTGGCCGACCTCGTGTCGCCGGAGGTCGCCGACAGAGTGGAAGCCGACCAACGTGGAGCAGCTCTGGATCCACGGCGGCATCCTCACTCGGTGTCGGAACTGGCCGTGGCCTGCCGCCGGCTCTTGGTGTGCCAGTTTCTCAGGTGATGCCGGCCCGCCGGCGCGACTCCGTGTGCTCGCCCATGCGCGCGTTCGACTCCCTGGTGAACTGCTTCCAGGCGTCGAGCTTGCCGGGCAGGATCGGCACGAACAGACTGATGCTGTTCAAAACTTGTCCCCTCTTCAGAATGTTTTTCCAGCGCATGTTTCAGTCCCGAGTCCCGACGGGCTCAATCACCGACCAGCAGAATCTTGCCCACGTGAACGGATGCCTCCAGCCGCCGGTGTGCCTCGGCGGCCTTCTCGAACGGGAAAATGCTGTCGATCACCGGGCGAAAGCGGCCGGATTCGAGCCAGGGCCAGACATCCGTCCTGAGGGCCTGCATGATGGCCGCTTTCTCCTCGAACGGGCGGGAGCGGAGGGTGGTACCCCAGTACCGGCCGCGCTTCTGCATCAGATGGAACGGATTGAAGTCGGCGTTCTCGCCGCTCTGGTTGGCGATCACCATGATCCGGCCGTCGACCGCCAGTGCCGCCACGTTGCGGGCCGCGTAGGAGCCACCGATGATGTCGAGGATCACGTCGGCGCCGCGCCCCTCTGTGGCGGCCTGGATTTCGGTGGGGAAATCCTGCTCGCGATAGTTGATCAGGATCTCCGCGCCCAGGCTGCGGCACACCGCCAGCTTCTCGGCTGAGCCGGCCGTCGCGGCCACCCGCGCGCCGGCGAGCACGCCCAGCTGGATCGCGGTGGTGCCGATGCCGCTGGCGCCGCCGTGCACGAGCAGCGTCTCCCCGGCGGCCAGCCCCGCACTCAGGAACACGTTCGACCACACGGTGGCCAGCGCCTCCGGCAGGCCCGCGGCCTCGACGAGGTCCACGGATTCGGGCACGGGCAGGGCCAGGTCCTCGTGCACCACGGCCTCGGTGGCGTAGCCGCCGCCGGCCAGCAGGGCGCACACCCGGTCGCCGACCGCGAACCGCTTTGCCTCGGCGCCGACTTCACTGACGACTCCGGACACCTCCAGCCCGGGCCACTGCGGCGCTCCGGCCGGCGACGGGTAGCTGCCCAGCCGCTGCGCGACATCCGCCCGGTTCACGCCGGCCGCGGCGACCCGAATCCGGATGTCGCAGGCCCCGACGGGCAGGTCGCTCACCGTCGTGAGGGTGAGGGCATCGGGGCCGCCGGGGGTGTCTACGATGATCGCGCGCATCGGGTCAGCCTACGCGCGTGCACTTTGCGACGGATCCACGACTGCGCGGTGGTTCGGTCTGTGGAACCCGGCCACGGAATCTACGATGGTAGACAGGGGCGTGGCTGTTGCATGCCTTGGGTCGTACGCACGTGATCCGCAATGACGCGGAGATTTTCTGATGGAGGCTTATTTCAATGACGTCTGAGTCCACCCGCACCGGGAAATCACCGGCAGGCAGCACACTCGACGCTTTCCTGGGCGACTACTACGAGCACCTGGCCGGGGAAGACCGGCAGAACTCCGATGTGGGAACCCTCCGCGAGCGGGCCGTCCACCATTGGCAGGTCGCCCAGAGCCGCACCCCCAGCACCCCGAACATCGAGATCCGGAACGAAGCCGGCCGCAGCATCGTCTACATCGTCACCGACGACATGCCTTTCCTGGTTGACTCGGTGACCGCCGAGCTGGTGCGCCAGCACTCGGCCATCCACCTCGAAGTGCACCCGCTCCTCGTCGTGACCCGCGACCGGAACACCAACGAGCTTCTCGGCGTCACCCGCGTGCACGGCGGCGACGGCGCTCGGCCCGGTGACGTCGACGAGACCGTCACCCAGGTCGAGTCGTGGATCGCGATCGAGATCGAAACCGCCAACGACGAGGCGCGGGCTGCTCTGGTCGCCGGGCTGGCCACGGTCCTCGGCGACGTTCGCGCCGCCAACGAAGACTGGCAGGCCATGCGAACGAAGGCCGTGGAGATCGCCGACGCGCTCGGCGACGTCGCCCACGCCGAGGGCATCCAGGAGATCAAGCAGGCGCAGGAATTGCTGCGCTGGCTCGACCGCGACAACTTCACCTTCCTCGGCTACCGGGAGTACGACCTGGAGACCGTCGACGGAGAGGACGTGCTGAGCATCCGTGACCGCAGCGGCCTGGGGCTGCTGCGCTCCACCGAAGATGGGCACCAGATTCAGCACCTGACGGATGCCGGCCGGCTCAAGGCGCGCGAGCGCAGCGCCCTGGTGATCACCAAGGCGAACTCGCGTTCCAGCGTGCACCGCCCGGCGTACTTCGATTACATCGGGATCAAGAGTTTCGATGCGGACGGCAACGTGCGGGGGGAGCAGCGCTTCATCGGCCTGTTCGCCGCCACGGCGTATACGAGCTCGGTGCGGGACGTGCCGATCCTGCGCGAAAAGGTCGACGCTGTGATGGACCAAGCCGGGTTCCCGCCAGGGTCGCACAGCGGCAAGGAGCTGCTCGGCATCCTGGAAACCTACCCCCGCGACGAGCTGTTCCAGATCGACGTGCCCACCCTGTTCACCACCACGCTGGCCATCCAGCGTCTGCAGGAGCGGCGGCGCACCCGGCTTTTCCTCCGCCCGGATGTCTACGGCCGGTTCATGACCGCGCTGGTCTACTTCCCCCGCGACCGGTACACCACGGCCGTGCGGCTGCGGATCGAGAAGGAGCTGCGGGACACCTTCCACGCCGAGTCCGTCGACTTCGAGGCCCGGATGACCGAGTCCGCGCTGGCCCGGCTGTTCTTCCGCATCCGGTTGCAGAAGAACGACACGGTCGGCGTCGTCGACGCCGTCGCGCTGGAGCACCGGCTGGTGATGGCGGTGCGGTCCTGGCCCGAGGGGATCGGCGAGAAACTGCGCGAGAGCCACCCGCTGGACGAGGCGGAGCGCCTCTCCGAACTCTGGTCGGAGGCGTTCCCAGCCAGCTACCGGGTGGATTACGAGCTCGAGGAGGCCGTGCAGGACATCGGGCGA
Source organism: Cryobacterium sp. M25 (assembly GCF_002929635.1). Taxonomy (NCBI): domain Bacteria; kingdom Bacillati; phylum Actinomycetota; class Actinomycetes; order Micrococcales; family Microbacteriaceae; genus Cryobacterium; species Cryobacterium sp. M25. Next base: position 25,406 of record NZ_PJJU01000037.1, read on the forward strand.
TTCGAGGCCGGCGCCGCGGCGGCGGCCGCCGGGACCGGGCCGATCCGGCCGGCGCTGAACGTGTATCTTCCGACCGGCACGGGCGCCGGTGACACGGTCATCGACGCCGACGACGGAAGCACCGCGGGACGCGGCGTCACGGCGGAGGATGCCCGGATCAAGCTCTACATGATGGAGCCCAAGAGCCTGAGCCAGATCTTGCCGTTCCTGCAGAACCTCGGCATCGAGGTGCTCGACGAGGTGCCCTTCGAGATCGAGACCGCCGACGGCCGCGCGTTCTACCTCTACGACCTGGGCTTGAGCTACCCCGAGGGCGTGGACCCGGTCGCGACCGGCGCACTCCTGGCCGACTCCTTCGGCGCCGCCGTCAGCGGGGCCATCGAATCGGACGGCCTCGACCGACTGGTGCTGCGGGAAAGCATGCCCTGGCACCGGGTCGTCATCCTGCGCAGCTACGCCAAGTACCTGCGCCAGGCCGGAAACACCAACTCCTACGGCTTCATCGCCGATACCCTGCTGGCCAATCCGGCCGTCACCCGAGGGCTGGTGGCGCTCTTCGAGGCCCGGTTCGATCCGGAATTGGCCGAGCCGGAGCGCATCCGTCGCAGCCTGCAGGTCAAGGATGAGCTGACGGCGGCCATGGAAGCGGTCACCACGCTCGACGCCGACCGGGTGCTGCGCACCCTGATCAACCTGATCGAGTCGTCGCTGCGCACGAACTTCTTCCAGGACAAGCCCTACCTGAGCATCAAGCTCGACCCGACCACGATCGAGCTGTTGCCGTTCCCGCGACCGAAGTACGAGATCTGGGTGTACTCCCCGCGGGTGGAGGGCGTACACCTCCGCTTCGGCAAGGTGGCCCGCGGCGGGCTGCGCTGGTCGGACCGGCGGGAGGACTTCCGCACGGAGGTGCTCGGCCTGGTCAAGGCGCAGACGGTCAAGAACGCGGTGATCGTGCCGTCCGGCGCCAAGGGCGGGTTCTTCGCCAAGCAGCTGCCCGATCCGGCGCTGGACCGCGCGGCCTGGATGGCCGAGGGCATCGGGAGCTACAAGACCTTCATCCGGGGGCTGCTCGACCTCACCGATAACCTGGTGACCACGGCGGAGGGGGAGCAGCTCGTGCCGCCCGCCCGGGTGGTGCGCCACGACGACGACGATTCCTACCTGGTCGTCGCGGCCGACAAAGGCACGGCCACCTTCTCTGACATCGCCAACGGCGTCGCCGCCGAATACGGTTTCTGGATGGGCGACGCGTTCGCCTCCGGCGGCTCGATCGGCTACGACCACAAGGCCATGGGCATCACCGCCCGCGGCGCATGGGAGTCGGTCAAGCGCCACTTCAGCGAACTGGGCGTCGACACGCAGGCCGAGGACTTCACGGTCGTCGGCGTGGGCGACATGTCCGGCGACGTCTTCGGCAACGGCATGCTGCTCTCGGAGCACATCCGTCTGCTGGCGGCCTTCGACCACCGGCACATTTTCCTGGACCCGAATCCGGATGCCGCGCGCTCCTTCCAGGAACGAGCGCGCCTCTTCGCCCTGCCGCGGTCGTCGTGGGCGGACTACGACACCAGCCTGATCAGTGCCGGCGGCGGGGTCTTCCCGCGCCAGGCCAAGGTGGTGACGATCTCCGCCGAGGTGCGCGCCGCACTCGGGCTGCCGGACGGGACGGTGCGGCTGAGCCCGCCGGAACTGCTCCGCGCCATCCTGACCGCCCCGGCCGACCTGCTCTATAACGGCGGCATCGGCACCTATGTGAAGGCCAGCAGCGAGACGGCCGCGCAGGTCGGCGACAAAGCGAACGACGCCATCCGGGTCGACGGCCGGGATCTGCGGGTCAAGGTCGTCGGCGAGGGCGGCAACCTCGGGATGACCCAGCTCGGGCGCATCGAGGCGGCCCTCACCGGCGTGATCCTGAACACCGACGCGATCGACAACTCCGCCGGGGTGGACTGCTCCGACCACGAGGTCAACATCAAGATCTTCGTCGACCGGATGGTGGCCGCCGGCAAGCTGGCCGAGTCGGAGCGGTCGGAGTTCCTCGCCTCCATGTCCGACGAGGTGGCGCGGCTGGTGCTGGAAGACAACGTCGACCAGAACATCCTGCTGCTCAACGACCGGGCGAAGGTGACCACCTGGAGCCCCAGCTACGAACGGCTGATGGACTGGCAGGAGGCCTCGGGCGACCTCAAGCGCGAGTTGGAGGCGCTGCCCACCACGGCGACGCTGCGGGAGCGCCTTGAAACGGGCCAGGGCCTGACCTCACCCGAGCTGTCCGTGCTGGCGGCCTACGCCAAGATCGATCTGGCGACCACGCTGCGGGACAGTGACCTGCCCGACGACCCCTGGTTCGGCCGAACCCTGCGCCGGTACTTTCCGGTGCAGCTGTCCGAGCGCTTCGACGCCGAGCTCGACACGCATCCGCTGCGCCGCGAGATCATCGCCACCGTCGTCGCGAACGACATGATCAACCTCGGCGGCGTGACCTTCGCGTTCCGGGCTATGGAGGAGACCTCGGCGAACCAGGCCACGGTCGCGAAAGCCTTCGTCGCGCTGCGGGAGATCTTCGAAATCGACGTGCTCGTGGCCGAGGTCAACGCCCTGCCGTCGTCGTTCCCGACCAAGCACTGGACGTCGATCCACCTGGACATCCGTCGCCTGCTCGACCGGGCCGTGCGCTGGCAGGTCAACCAGGGGGCGTCGCGACCGGTGGGCGAGGTGGTGGCCCAGTACAAACCGCAAATGGACCTGATGCGCGCCCACCTGGAGGATTACCTCAAGGGCGGCGACCTCAAACGCGTGCAGTCCCTGCTGGAGACCGCCCAGGAGTGGGGCGTACCGGAGAACCTCGGTCGCCGGTGGGCCGAACTCTTCGAGGCCTTCGCCCTGCTGGACGTGGCGCAGATCTCCGCCCAGGTCGATGAGCCTCTGGCCGACGTCGCCGGCGTCTACTACACGGTCTACGACCGGTTCCGGGTGGACAACCTGCTGGAGCGCATCACCGTGCTGCCGCGCAAGGACCGCTGGCAGGCCCTGGCCCGCGCCGCCCTCCGCGACGACCTGTACTCGACGGTCGCCGATATGACGCGGGCGGTGCTGAAGGAAACGCATGCCGGCCACGCCGACGCCCGACTGCTCGCCTGGGAGGCGCTCAACGCGGAACAGTTGGGACGGGCTCGCAGCGTGTTCGAGGAGGTCAACGCCCTCGGTCAGGACGACATGGCGTCCCTGTCCGTGGTTGTGCGGCTGCTGCGCTCGATCGTGCGCCGCTGACCTGCCGGCTGCGGACATCCGTCGCTGCGCGCTGCTCACGCGCTGCTCGCGCGCTGCTGGCGCGCTGCTCGCCCACTATTACTGCCTGCTGCCACCGGCCGTTTGGGGCTAACTCAGGAGAATGGCGAGCCTGATGAGTATGGGCCGGCATCGGCCGCGGAATCACGAGGCGGGTGCCGGCCGGGCACGGGGATCTCCTGAATTAGCCACAGTGGATGGCCCGAACCGACGGATGCCTGAGCCCGGTCAGGGTCGCCCGCGGGCAGCCGGTGTCCCGAACCAGCCTCCGCCGCAGTGTGGCTGACTCAGGAGATCTGACAACGCAATGCCTCTTGGCCGCACATGTGCCGCGGAATCACGCGGTGGGCGTCGCCGGCGCGTGGGGATCTCCTGAGTTAGCCACAGTCCGTGCTGCCAAAAACGGATTCTGACCACATCGGCGGCGCCGCTCGACGGATTTCCGGGGCAGTCTTCCGGGGTCACGCTCTAGTGGCCGCGGGCGATCCATTCATCCAGGTGCCCGGCCTCGGCGCCGATTGTCGTCGACTCGCCATGGCCGGTGAGCACGACGGTGCTCGCCGGGAGCATCAGCAGCTTGCCTTTGATCGAGGCGAGGATCGTGGGGAAGTCGCTGAACGACCGGCCGGTCGCGCCGGGTCCGCCTTGGAACAAAGTGTCGCCGCTAAAGACCGTGCCGAGCGCGGGCGCATAGAAGCAGACGGCGCCGGGGGAGTGCCCCGGCGTGTGCAGCACCTCGAGTTCAATACCGGCCACCCGGATGCGCTGGCCGTTCTCGAGCGGACGGCTCGGCGGGGCATCCGGGTAGACCCGGTCCCACAGCATCATGTCGTCGGGGTGGAGGTAGGTCGGCGCGGTGTGCGCGGCCTGCACCCCGGCGACGGCACCGATGTGGTCGTCGTGCGCGTGCGTGCAGAGGATGCCCACCAGCTTGCGGTCGCCGACCGCGGCGAGGATGGCGTCGACGTCGTGGGCCGCGTCGACCACAACGCACTCGTCGTCGTCGCCGACGATCCAGACGTTGTTGTCCACGTCCCAGGTGCCGCCGTCGAGGCTGAAGCTGCCCGAGGTGACGAGGTGTTCGATCCGCGCCGTCATCAGAGCACGACCACGGAGCGCAGCACGTCGCCGCGGGCCATCTTCGCGAAGGCCTCCTCGATATGCCCGATTCCGATTCGTTCACTGACGAACCCGTCCAGCGGCAGGCGGCCCTGCAGGTAGAGGTCGGTGAGCATCGGGAAGTCGCGCTCCGGCAGGCAGTCGCCGTACCAGGACGACTTCAGAGCACCGCCCCGGCCGAACACGTCGAGCAGCGGGATCTCCAGCATCATCTCGGGGGTCGGCACGCCCACCAGCACGACGGTGCCAGCCAGGTCGCGGGCGTAGAACGCCTGCCGCCAGGTTTCGGGACGCCCGACGGCGTCGATCACGACATCCGCGCCGAACCCGCCGGTCAGTGCCTGCACGGCCGCGACCACGCCGTCCTCGTCGAGGCCGGCTGAGTCGATGGTGTGGGTGGCGCCCAGCGTCTGGGCGGTCGCGAGCTTCTTCGCGTCGCGGTCGATCGCGATGATGACGGATGCCCCGGCGAGCCGGGCCCCGACGACCGCCGCGTTGCCCACGCCGCCACATCCGATCACGGCGACCGAGTCGCCCCTGGTCACGTTGCCCGTGTTCATGGCGGCCCCGATGCCGGCCATGATGACGCAGCCGAGCAGTCCGACGACCGCGGGGTCGGCGGCAGGGTTGACCCTGGTGCACTGTTTCTCGTGCACAAGAGTCTTTTCGGCGAAGGCGCCGATGCCGAGGGCGGGGCTGAGCTCGGTGCCGTCGGTGAGGGTCATTTTCTGGGTGGCGTTGAAGGTGTTGAAACAGTACCAGGGCTCGGCGCGCTTGCAGGCGCGGCAGTCGCCGCAGACGGCGCGCCAGTTCAGCACGACGAAGTCGCCCACGGCGACGTGGGTGACACCCTCGCCGACGACGCTGACCCGGCCGGCGGCCTCGTGGCCGAGCAGGAATGGGAACTCGTCGTTGATGCCGCCCTCACGGTAGTGCACGTCGGTGTGGCAGACGCCGCAGGTCTCGATGTCGACGACGACCTCACCGGGTGCAGGGTCGGGGATGACGATGTCGACAAGCTCCACCGGCGCGCCCTTCGATCGAGCGATGACGCCTTTAACGGTGATCGACATGGGACTCCTCTGGGTTGGTGCCCGGACAGGCGGTGGTGGAACCCAACCACACTACCCAACCTCCTGCCCTGCCCTATCCAACCAATTCGACGGAGATTTTGCCAGAGAGAACCCGTTTCGGCCCGAAACAGGCTCGTAGAGGCAAAATCTCCGTCGAATTCGTTAGGGGTTCAGGGTGCGGATGCCGCGCGCGGAGCCACGCGACCGGCCGAGAGCGCGACCGGCCGAGAACGCGACCGGCCGAGGCGCGACCGGTTACGCGAATTCCTGGCAGTGATCGCACCACCAGCCGCCGCCGACCGGCGCCATCGGGTCGTAGCAGAAAGCGCAGGTCGGTGTGGGGAGCACGTTATCGTCGTTCATTCGGAGTTCAGTTTCGATTCTGAAAACGAGTTCCCCAGCCCAGAGAAAGGCATTCGCGAGTTTTGAGTGTAGGCAGACCGCGACCCGGATGTCTAGGACAATTGACAATTCTGACTACGAACTTTCAAGTACGACAACGGATGCGCTCGGCGCGGCAGCACTCGCTCCGGCACCGGATCGGTGGTTTGACACCCCCGCTCGGGGCACATTGCGTCGGCCGGGTTGCGGACCCGGTCTGCGTTCAGGCAAGCACGCACCACCATCGGCCGGCTGGCGACGGTGCCGACGTGCGCCGCGACAGCCGTGAGCTTCGTGGTCCTGCTGTCAATGTCGGTGTCGTTTCTCAACGGGGGGCTCAGCCTGGTCTTCGCCGGGCTCCTGGCCCGGACGATCGCCCGCAGGGGCGACCTGCGCGTGGACTACCGGGTCCTCGGCGCCGCGGCCTTCAGGGGGCTCGGCGCGGTGTGGGCGCTCGGGCTGTCGTCGTCCGCGGCTCTGCTGCAGGCCACGGCCGCCTCCCTGCCGCCGGAGCTGCTCAAGGTCAGCGGCGTGCTCGACTTCGGTGCCACGATCTTCACCTGGTAGTCGCTCGTGCTGCGCACGGTGATGATGGCGCTCACCGTGAGCGTCACGCACCTGTCCGCGCCCCGCGGCGTCGCCATCCGCCTCGCGTCGCCATCCGCCTCGCGTCGACATCCGCCTCGTTGCGGGACTCGAGGTGAGCCTCGACGACCAGCCCGAAACTCCTGCTCTATCGTGTACATCCCACGGCAATCTTCGATTTCGACGTGCGGCCCTCCGCCGCCGGGCCGCAGCGGATCGGGCGCCCCGCTTTCGTTCTGGCCAGGGCGTGTATCTGGTCAGCGCGAGGGTTCCAGCCGCACCAGCACCGCCTTGGAGACGGGGGTGTTGCTGCCCTCCGCGGTGGAATCCAAGGGCACCAGCACGTTGGCCTCGGGGAAGTAGGCGGCGGCGCAGCCGCGGGCGCTCGGGTAGGCGACGAGCCGGAACCGCCGCAGCACCCGGTCGACGTTGTCGCTGAACTCGCTGTGCACATCGACGAGCATGCCGCTGATCAAACCCAGCTCCGCGACATCCTCCGGGTTGACGAAGATGACCTGGCGGCCGTTCTTGATGCCCCGGTAGCGGTCGTTGGGGCTGTAGATCGTGGTGTTGAACTGGTCGTGCGAGCGCAGCGTCTGCAGGAGCAGACGCCCCGGCGGCCGTTCGAGGGGCTCGAGTTCGTTGACCGTAAGCAGGGCCTTGCCGCTGGGGGTCGGGAACGTGCGCAGGTCGCGCGGCGCATGGGGGAGGGAGAAACCTTCCTGCTGGCGGATGCGCTGGTTGAAGTCGGCGAAGCCCGGAATGACGTGCGAGATGTGGTCACGGATGCTGTCGTAGTCGCTCTCGAAACCGGCCCAGTCGATCGAGGCGGTGCCGTCGAGGGCGGCCCGGGCGAGGCGCGACACGATGGCCACCTCGGAGAGCAGCTGATCCGACACCGGTGGGAGCAGGCCGGTGGACGAGTGCACCGCGGAGACCGTGTCCTCAACCGACACGAACTGCGCGCCGGTGGCCTGCAGGTCGATCTCGGTGCGGCCCAGGGTCGGCAGGATGAGCGCCTGGTCGCCGACCACAGCGTGGGACCGGTTCAGTTTGGTGGAGATCTGCACGCTCAGCACCGTCTTCTGGATTGCGGCCTCGGCGACGACGGTGTCGGAGATCGCGCCGACCAGGTTGCCGCCCAGGGCGATCCAGACCGTGACCAGGCCGTCGCGCATGGCGCGAATGGAGTCGACGCTGTCCAGGCCGTCCACGCGGGGCGGGTCGAACCCGAATTCTCGTTCCAGGGCGTCCAGGAACGCCGGTGGCATCTTCTCCCAGATGCCCATGGTGCGGTCGCCCTGCACATTGCTGTGCCCGCGGATCGGGGACGCCCCCGCGCCGGGCTTGCCGATGTTGCCGCGCAGCAGGAGCAGATTGATGATCTCCCGGATTGTCGGAACGGCCTTCTTGTGCTGGGTGATGCCCATCGCCCAGGTGATGATGACCCGGTCCGCCCGCAGATACCGGTCGGCCAGCTCGTCGATCTCGGCCGCGCGCAACCCCGTGGCCGCCAGGACCGCACCGTCATCCTGGTGGGCGAGGTGCTCGCGCAACTCCTCCAGCCCGACACAGTTCTCGCGCAGGAACGCATGGTCGAGCACGGTTCCGGGCCGGGCGGCCTCGGCGTCGAGCACCCGTCGGGAGAGGGCCTGCATGAGGGCCATGTCGCCGCCGAGCCGGATCTGCAGGTACTGGTCGGCCATCACGGTTCCGGCCCCGACGACGCCCCGCACCTTCTGCGGGTTCTTGTAGCGCATCAGCCCGGCCTCCAAGAGCGGGTTGATGGCGACGATGGCGGCGCCCGCCTCCTTCGCCTCTTCCAGCGCCGTGAGCATCCGCGGATGGTTGCTGCCCGGGTTCTGCCCCATGATGATGATCAGGTCCGCACGGGCGAAGTCGGCGTAGGTGACGGTGCTTTTGCCGATCCCGACGGTCTCCGCCATCGCGTGGCTGGTCGACTCGTGGCACATGTTCGAGCAGTCCGGCAGGTTGTTCGTGCCGAGCGCGCGCACGAACAGCTGGTAGAGGAAGGCCGCCTCGTTGGAGGTGCGACCGCTCGTATAAAACGTCGCCTGGTCGGGCGAGTCCAGTCCGCGGAGGGTGTCCCCGATCAGCTTGAACGCGTCGTCCCAGGTGATCGGCCGGTAGTGCTCGGACCCGGCCGGCTTGTGCACCGGCTGCACGAGGCGGCCTTGCATGCCGAGCCAGTACTCCGACTTCGTGAGCAGCTCTCTGATCGGGTTCTCGGCCCAGAATTCGGCCGGGATCGTGATCGGCGTTGCCTCCCAGGTCACCGCCTTGGCGCCGTTCTCGCAGAACTCGAACGTCTTGCGCCGATCGGGATCCGGCCAGGCGCAGCTCATGCAGTCGAAGCCGTCCCGCTGGTTCATCGCAGTCAGTGCCTTCAGGCTGCGGGGTACACCCATCTGCCGGAAGGCCGGCCCCATTGCATGGGTGACGCCTGGCACCCCCGCCGCCCATTCCCTGGGCTTGCCGACCTCGATCTTGTCCTCGTCGATATCGTCAACGCTGCTCATACGTCGGTAGTAGCACCCTTCGCCGGGAGCGACAAGGCATGTGCGACTCACCCACCCTCAGGCCGAAATGGGCCGAACGGATCCCGCCATCGGTCACCACGAGGTCAGAAATGACCGTACCGTTGATATGTGGTCTTCAAGCATCGGACTTGAAGAGTGTGGGGGCCACGCACACGAAAGGTTTTTCTAGCTTGAGCGACGAATGCATCCATGGACTCGAGGGCGGCCTCTGCGCCAGCTGCTTCCCGAAGGCCGCTCCCGAAATCGTGCCCGGCGTGGCCACCCGCGCCAGCCGGAGCAAGTCGACGGGCCGCGCACCGTCGCTTCGCAGTTCGCCGTCACCGCGCACCGTCACCCTGGGCGGACCCAACCCCACCCTGAGCGCGAAGACCGCTACCGCGAAGGCGGCCACCGCCAAGGCCGCCAGCACTCTGAAGCCCGTCAGGAGCACGAAATCCTCCCACGACAACGTCGGTGAGCAGCGGATCTACCACGTCACCCACATCCGCAACCTCGCCGGCATCCTGAACAGCGGGCGCCTGCTTGCCGACGCGAGCGACGCCTGGACCGCCCGGCCGGTCGTCGACCTGTCGTCGGCACCTCAGCGCGCGGCCCGGCGTGCCGCGCTCGTCGCCGGAGACGACAGCGCGAGCGTCGCCTGCTACGTGCCGTTCTTCCTCTCGCCCAATGCGCGCCTGTGGGACAGCCTCCTCACCGAATCCAACGACCCGCGCCTGTCGCCGGAGGCGCACCGCTCCCCGACGTACGACTTCGTCATTCTGGTCAGCACGGTCAAGAAGCTCCTCGACGCCCAGGCCGGCGCCGAGGAAACCGTCGCAGCGAGCGTCGCGGTGACCAACGGGGATGCCGCGGGGGCCCTGACCAGGTTCGGCTCTGCTCCCGAGACTGCCGACCGCATGCTGCGTTCGCTGCGCGCCGATCAGGAATCACAGAAGATCCGGGAGGCGGAACTGCTCGTCACCGAGTCGTTCCCGTTCGAGTTGGTCACGCTCGTCGGCGTCGCCAACGACAAGGTGCGCGACGCGGTGCGCAGCATTTTCGCCGCCGAGGCGCACAAGCCCAAGGTCGTCGTGTACCCGCCGTGGTTCCACGCCGTGGAGGAAACCGCAGCGCCCTAGCCGGTCAGACGTCCGGAGCGCCCTCTCGCCACGTGCCCGGCCTGCCCTGTCCGGCGTCGAACCAATTCGACGGAGATTCTCGTGAAAAACAGCTTTTTCGGAGTTTTCGGGGCCGATTCCGGCAAAATCTCCGTCGAATTCGTTCGGGACGGAGGTGCTCCCGGGCCTCGGACTCGTCAGACACGGCGGGTGGCGTGTGCCTGCCTGGCTCTGCCCTAGTCTCGGGGAATGGGTAGACGACAGGGCCGCTCGCGCGTGCCGATCGGTGTTCTCGTTCTCGGAGTACTCGGCTTCGCCTGGGTCCAGCAGTCAGAATTCCTGGCGACCGAGTTCGAGAGCATGCTGAGCTCGGTGAGCCAAGGCTCCGGCCAGAGCTCCGGCGAGAGCACCGGCCCGGTGGCGACCGCCGCGGACGGCACCGTCGAGACAGCGGTCGGCGGCATCCCCGCACGACCGAGCGGAGCCGTCCCGATGACCGTGGAGCATGTGCATGATGGCGACACGCTCTTTCTGCGAACGGACCAGCCGAACGCCCTGGTGGCGACGACGGATGCCGTCAAGGTACGACTGCTCGGAATCGATACGCCGGAGGTGGGGGACAGCGCCGAATGCTTCGGCGATCAGGCCGCGGAGCAGTTGCGGGCACTCCTCCCCGATGGCAGCCGCACCTGGGTCACCGCCGACCAGGACCCGACTGACCGATACGGCTGTAGCCTGTTCTATCTCTGGACCGGGGACGGGCGATTCGTCAACTACGAGCTCGTCGCCGGCGGCGTCGCCGAGTCGCTGATGATCCCGCCGAACGACGCGCACTACCCGCTGCTGCGTACGGCCGAGGACGCCGCAACGACGGGAGGCGCGGGCCAGTCGGGCGCCTGCTGATGCGGCGGAGCCGTCCCACCGATATCCCCGCGTCGTCCCCCGCCAGTCGTCCGCCGCCAGTCGTCCCCCGCCAGTCGTCCTCAGCGCTTCGCCCGGCGCGGCAGGACCAGCCAGACCGCCACGATGACCAGTAGTACCGCGGCCCCGGCCACCTGACCGGCCGTTCGGCCCAGCACCACGTCGAAGACCAGCAGGGTGGTGCCGGCGAGGATCACGGCGACACCGACCAGTGTGGCCCGCACGAGCACGTCGGCGACCCGCACGATCTGCTTCATCGCATGCTTCCCGAAGAGCAGCCGGTGAAGGCTGACCGGCCCGAGCGCCAGAACGGTGGTGGTGGTGGCCGTGCCGACAAGAATCAGATACACGGTCAGTTGGTACAGGTCGAGTTCGGTGAACCGCGGTTGGAAGGCGAGGGCGAGCAGAAAACCACCCACGATCTGGGTGCCCGTCTGGGTGACTCTGAGCTCCTGCAACAGCGAAAGCCAATTGCGGTCGAGGCGCTGGACATCCGTTTCGTTGCGGCGGGGCGCGGATGCCGACTCCGTCGCCGTGGGTTCCGGTGGTCCTGACAGGCTCATGCCCCGATCGTAATGCGCTTTGCGGAAACGAGATCGCACGCGTCCAGCACGGAACGGGAGAGGTCAGGCGCGCACCCTCAGGATCCACTTGCGCAGTTCCTCGACCCACAGCACGACGGATGCCATGCCCACGCAGACGGCCCAGTGCAGAGGGTCCATCGAGGTGGTGCCGAACGCGGTCTGCAGGAGCGGGAGTTCGACCACGGCCACCTGCAACAGGATCGCGAGCAGGATCGCCCCCCACAGCCATGGGTTCACGAACAGCCGATGGAACGCGGTGGTCAGCTCGGAGCGCGCGTTGAGTGTGTTGAACAGCTGGGCGAAGACCAGGGTGGTGAACCCCGCGGTGCGGGCCACGGTGAGGCCGTCCGTGCCGGGTTCCAGCGCCGGCAGCAGCCCGCCGGGCAGGAACAGGTCGATCGTGGCGAGGGTGACCACCGCCATCACCAGGCCGGTCGACATGATGCCCACCCACATGCGCAGGTCGATCATACGGTCGGTGATCCCGCGCGGGGGGCGGGCCATCACGTCGTCGATCTCCGGGTCGACGCCCATCGCCAGGGCCGGGCCGGAGTCGGTGATCAGGTTGATCCAGAGGATCTGGGTGACCAGCAGGGGCAGCACCACGGTCTCGCTGCCGGCGCCGGTCAGGCCCAGCACCCCGGCGAGGAGCACGCCGAGGAACACGGTGAGCACCTCGCCCATGTTCGAGGACAGCAGGTACCGCAGGAACTTCTTGATGTTGTCGAGGACGACCCGGCCGGCCCGCACCGCGGCGACGATGGTGGCGAAGTTGTCGTCGACCAGGATCATCTTCGCGGCCTCCTTGGTCACCTCGGTGCCCGTGATGCCCATGGCCACGCCGATGTCGGCGGACTTCAGGGCCGGGGCGTCGTTGACGCCGTCGCCGGTCATCGCCACGATGTCGCCGTTGGCCTGCAGGGCGTCGACGATCCGCAGCTTGTGCCGCGGGGAGACGCGGGCGAACACGGATGTGCCGCGCACCGCCTCCCGTAGCCCCGGCTCGTCGAGGTGGTCGAGGTCTGCTCCCGCCAGCGTCGTCGACCCCGGTTCGACGATCCCCAGGTCGCTCGCGATCCGCGCGGCCGTGGCGGGGTGATCGCCCGTGATCATGATCACGCGCACGCCCGCCCGGTGGGCTTCCTGGACGGCTGACGTCACCTCGGCGCGGGGCGGGTCGATGATGCCGACCACCCCGGCGTAGATCAGGTCCTGCTCGTCGGCCTCGTCCAGCGGCGCCGTGTTCTCGTCGGCGACTCGGTAGGCGACACCCAGGGTGCGGAAGGCCTGGGCCGAGAGCGCCTGGATGTCGGCAAGCATCCGTGGCCGCTGCTCGGCGGTCAGAGGTACGACCGTCTCGCCGACTTGCACGTAGGCGCAGCGCTCGAGGAGCACGTCGGGCGCGCCCTTGCTGAAGATGCGCAGGCTGTCGTCGCCGGTCTCCTGGTGCAGGGTGGACATCATCTTGCGTTCCGAGGTGAAGGGCATCTCACCCCGACGTTCGAACCGGGCCATGTGCCCGGTGGTGCCCTCGAGTTTGGCCGCGGCCACCAGGAACGCGGCCTCCGTGGGGTCACCCTGGATCTCCCACTCGCCGTCGTGCTCGGTCAGCTGGGCGTTGCCGGCGAGGGAACCGACGCCCAGCACCAGCTGGGCCTCAAAGCGGAGTGCCGGGTCTGTGAGCGGTTCGTCGCCCTGGCGCAGTTCGCCCTCGGGGCGGTAGCCCACCCCGGTCACGTCCACCCGGCCGGAGGCGGTCAGCAACTGCTGGATCGTCATCTCGTTGCGGGTTAGCGTGCCGGTCTTATCGCAGCAGATCACGGATGCGGAGCCCAGGGTCTCCACGGATTTCAGGTTCTTGACAACGGCGTTCTGCCGCGCCATCCGTTGTATCCCGATGGAGAGGATCACCGACAGGATTGCCGGCAGCCCCTCGGGAACGGCTGCGACCGCGAGGGATACCCCGAGCAGGAACACGGTCACGAAGTCGGCGGGCGTGGACACGCCCTGCACGAGCACGATGGTGAGCATCACGACCGTGGCGATCGCGATCACGACGACGCTGAGCAGCTTGCCGATGTGGCCGATCTCGGTTTGCAGCGGGGTGGGGTGCGCCTCGGTGCGGTCAAGCATCGTGGCGATGGCGCCGACCTCGGTGTTCATGCCGGTTCCGGTGACGATGCAGCGGCCGACGCCCTGGCTGACGGCGGTGCCCTTGAAGACCATGTTCAGGCGATCGCCGAGGGCGGCCGCGGCGGGAAGGGTGCGCGGGTTCTTGGTGACGGCCTCGCTTTCGCCGGTGAGGGAGGCCTCCGCGATCCGCAGCGAACTCGCCTCGGTGAGGCGGGCATCCGCCCCCACGCTGTCGCCCTCACCCAGAACCAGCAGGTCGCCGCGCACCAGCTCGGTGCTGGGCACGGTGGCGAGCAGGCCGTCGCGCATGACGGTCGAGGATGCCGCTGTCATGGTGGACAGGGCGGCCACGGCGTTGTCGGCGCGCGCCTCCTGCACCAGGCCGAGCACGGCGTTGAGCACTAAGATCACGGCGATCACGATGGCGTCCACGGGCAGGCCGGGTGCCCCCTCGATCAGCCAGGCGCCGAGCGACACCGCGGTGGCGACCAGCAGCAGGTAGATCAGAGGGTCGTTGAACTGGGCCAGGATCCGGCGCCAGAACGGCACCGGGCGCACGCTGCGCAGCTTGTTCGGGCCCTCGGCCGCGAGGCGACGCGCGGCTTCGGCGCCGGTGAGGCCCCGGGCGGCGTCGGTCTCGAGCCGGCGGGCGATCTCGGCGGCATCGGTAACGGCGGGATCGACTGCGAGACGGTCGATCGGGTCCGATATTTCCGATTGAGCTGATTTCTCCGATTGAGCAGACGCGTCCATCGGGTGGGTTCCTCGTTTCCGGGAGTGCCGGGTCGGTCTGGCCCGCGGCTCCACCCAGTGTAGAACCGGGCCGCGGCCGGCGCTGCGTCGGTGCCCGTCGGTGCCTTTCGGTGCCCGTCGGTGCCTTTCGGTGCCTTTCGGTGCCTTTCGACATCCCGTCCGTCCCGGCGTACCTTCCACAATGGGGGTTCGCGACGGCGGATGCTGCTGGGTCGACTGCGACAGATCCCGCCTGGAGCGAAGCCCACCACATCAACGACTGGCTGAACGACAACGGCTACACCGACCTTGTCGACGGAGTGCTGCTCTGCCACCCACACCACCTGCTCCTGCACAACCAGCAATGGAGCATCATCCGAACCGAAACGGACTACTGGCTTCGACCACCAGTCGAAGTCAATCCGGACCAGACCCTGATCGCACTCCCCAGCAAGCGGGCGAACCCGTAATCAGGGCGCAGGCTTGATTGCCGTCCTTGTTTCGGGGGATTGGCGGCTCAGCGCCAGAGGGTGGAGTCGATCTGGATGGCCACCACATAGAGATGCTGACCCTGCTCGATCTTCTCGACCTCGTAGACGCGCACGGGTGTCTGCGACACGGTGTCCATCGGTCGTCCGACGCCTATCCCTTAGGTGACGTAGCCCTCGAAATCTCCCGCCGGAGCGTAGCGGGTGATCGCGCCGTAACCGAGGACTTCCGGCGGCGCGGTGCCGGGGGAAGCCCCCCCCCCGGAAATCGGCGTCGGCGCAGGCGAGGCCGGTGCGGAACCGGTGGCCGAACCTGTGGCCGAACCCGTGGCCGATGGCGAGGCGCCACCGCCGAAATCGGGGTCCCAGGGAGCACACGCCGTCGCAGCCAGGGTGGTAATCAGGAGAAGAGGGACCACTAGCATCCGTCCCAGTGGTGAACGTCGCCGCGTCATGATGATCCCCAATCCGCGTCCCGGTGGTCTCCCCACGGGAACAGGGCGCGCTTTGCAGGGGGGGTCTACACCTCGGCCGGCTCCGCGACAAGGTCACCGGGCGGCACGGCGGGTGCGAGCTCACGCGCGTGCGCCGACGCGGTATCTGCGACTCGTCGGTCGGCGAGCCAGGTGTCCAGCTCGGCGGCGGAAACCGGCTGCGACAGGTGGACGCCCTGCGCGAAGTCGCAGCCGAAGCCGACCAGCTGGTCGTAGGCGCCGCCGCTGTCCACACCCTCGGCCACTATGCGCAGCCCCAGACTGTGGGCCAGCGCAATCGTCGAGGAAACCAGGGTCGCGGCTCGGGCATCGCCGGCCATCGGGAAGACGAAGGATCGGTCGAGCTTGAGCTCGTCGATGGGCAGATCGCGCAGGTAGGCGAGCGAACTGTAGCCGGTGCCGAAGTCGTCGACGGAGATGCGGATGCCCTGCTCTCGTAGCCGGGTGAGGATGCCTCGGGCCCGGCCCCGGTCATTGAGCAGGAATTCCTCGGTGATCTCCAGGGCCAGGATCGACGAGGGCAGACCGCGGGCGGCGATCATGGCACCGATCCGGTCCGGCAGTTCCGTGTCGACCAGTGAGCTGGCCGACAGGTTCACGGCGATGGTCAGCGGATGCCCCTGCGCCTGCCAGAGCACGGCCTGGTCCTGCGCCTGCCGCAGCACGGCCTGCGTCAGGGTGTGCATCAGCCCGGCCTCCTCGATGATCGGCACGAACTGATCGGGCAGCAGCAGGCCGCGCTCGGGGTGGTTCCAGCGCACAAGGGCCTCGACGTCCCGCACCGCCCCGCTGCCGAGGTCGACCTTGGGCTGATAGTGCAGCACCAGCTGCTCATCGGTGAGAGCGAGGCGCAGTTCGGCCAGGGTGCGCAGCCGGGTCTCGCCGTGGCTGTCGTCGTCGCTGTCGTATACGTGGTGGCCACCGCGGCTCGTTTTCGCCTCGTACATGGCCATGTCGGCCTTGCGGAGCAGCGCCGTCAGGTCTTTGCCCTGGTCGGGATAGAGGGAGATTCCGACACTGGCGCTGGTCTGCAGCGTGATGCCGTCCAGAATGAACGGCTCGGCCAGCGCGGCACGCAGTTTGACGGCCACCGTCAGGGCATCCTCCCGCGCGGAGTCCGTGAGCAGGATCGCGAACTCGTCGCCGCCGAGGCGGGCCAGGAGGTCTCCGGCACGCAGCTGCCGGTTCAAACGGATGCCGACCTGGATCAGCAGCCGGTCACCCACGTCATGACCGAGGCTGTCGTTGACCTCCTTGAACCGGTTAAGGTCCAGCAGCAGCAGGGCACTCGTCCGGCCCTCGACCGCTGCCAGGCGGGTGGGCACGTCCGCATTGAATGCGCGGCGGTTGCGCAGACCGGTGAGGTCGTCCGTTCGCGCCAGTAGGTTCAGAACCCGTTGCCGGCCGACCAGCGGCACCACCGCCAGCGCCATGGTTGCCCCGGCCAAGGCCACGGCGAGGTTTGACACCGTGACCTGGCTGGCGAGGATCAGAACCCCGAGTCCGGCGATCGTCGACACCATCGGCACGGCCAGAGCGGACACGGTTGTGGCCGTGGCCGCGGCCCTGCGATCCCGAACCGGGCGCGGGAGGGAGGTGCTGTCCACCCAGAGCGCAATCAGTACGACCCCGATGTTCCAGGTCGCGTCGAGCGGGGTGCCCACCGTGTACAGGTCACCCTGCAGTGCGAAGACGGTGTCGGCGCCGGCGAAGACCACCAGGCCGGCGACGAGGAGCATCCAGCGCTTCCCGGCATCCAAGCCGTGCGACGCCACGATCCCGGCGAGCGCCGCCACCACCAGCAGGTCGAGCGCCGGATAGGCGGCCGCGATGACGGCACCGAGGCTGAGCGGGTCCGCGGCGGCGGAATCGAAGACGGGGCTGAGGATGACGGCCAGCACTGCGGCGGCACCCAGGGAACCCACGGCGGTGTCCAGGAAGACGGACCAGGCCGATCCGCGCAGTTGCCGGTTCACGAGCACCGCCAGCGCCCAGAGCAGGAGCAGGTAGAACAGCAGATAGCCGATGTCGGCCGGCGAGGGAAACGGTGACGCACCGTCGGCATCCGCGCTGACGAGGTAGTAGGTGTCCGCCAGGGCGTTCATGGTCAGAGCGGCGGTGGCGAGGCCCACCTCGATCTGCCCGCGCCCGACCCGGTAGACGGCGGCGCAGCCCACGAGCACGGGTGCCCACACCGAGAGCATGGCGAGCCAGCCGTCGACCAGGGGGCTGAAGTCGTCGCCCTTCAGGGCCAGGCCGAGGGTGTAGGCGATGACCAGTACCAGCATGAGCGTCAGCGCGCCGAAGCGGAACCGCTCACGGGTGCCGCCGGTCATGGCAGGGCCGCCGCGCTCTGCCTTGCGGTCAGCCACTCGTCGAGTGCCGCGGCGGAGATGGGGCGTGACATGAAGTATCCCTGGGCGAAGTCGCATCCGTAGCGCACCAACTCGTCGTAGGCGACGCTGTTCTCCACGCCCTCGGCGACCATTTTCAGGCCGAGGCCGTGCGCGAGGTCGATCGTGGAGGCCACCAGCGCGGCGGCCCGGGCGTCGTCGGCCATCGGGAAGATGAAGGACTGGTCCAGCTTGAGCTCGTCGATGGGCAGGTCACGAAGATAGGCGAGCGAACTGTAACCGGTGCCGAAGTCGTCGACGGAGATCCGGATACCACTGGCGCGCAACCGGGTCAGGATGTCCCGGGCTCGGTCGCGGTCGGCCATCAGGAAGTCCTCGGTGATCTCGAGCATCAGCGCGGTGGGCAGAAGACCGCGGGCCGACAGCATGGTGCCCACCCGTTCGGGCAGATCGGCGTCGATCAGTGAGCTGGCGGACAGGTTCACCGCAACCGTCAGAGTACGGGCCTGGGCCGACCAGAGCACGGACTGGTCCAACGCCTTCCGCAGAACCTCCTGGGTCAGCGCGTGCATGAGACCGGCCTCTTCGACCAGGGTCAGGAACTGGTCGGGAAACAGCAGACCGCGCTCGGGGTGGTTCCAGCGCACGAGGGCCTCGACGCCGGAGACGAACCCGGTCTTCAGACAGATCTTCGGCTGGTAGTGCAGAACCAGCTGGTCCTCGGTCAGGGCGAGGCGCAACTCCTGCAGGGTGCGCAGCCGGGCGTCACCGTGGCGGTTGTCCGCGCTGCGGTAGACGTGGTGGCCGCTGTGGGTCGCCTTCGCCTTGTACATCGCCATGTCGGCCTTGCGCAGCAGTGCGGTCAGGTCATCGCCCTGGTCGGGGTAGAGCGCGATTCCGATGCTCGCGCTGGTCTGCAGGGAAATGCCTTCCAGGGTGAACGGCTGGGCCAGGGTGGCCCGGAGTTTGTTGGCCACCGCCTCGGCCTCCACCTGGTCGGTGTGCTCGAGCAGGATGGCGAACTCGTCGCCGCCCAACCGCGCGAGCAGGTCACCGGACCGCAGTCCTTCCAGCAGACGACGGCCGACCTGCACGAGCAACCGGTCGCCGGCGTCATGCCCGAGGCTGTCGTTGACCTCTTTGAAGCGGTCCAGGTCCAGCAGCAGCAGCGCCCGGTTCCGGCTCCTGTCGTCGGCCAGTCTCGACGAGACCTCGGCGTACAGTGCACGCCGGTTCGGCAGACCGGTCAGCTCGTCGGTCTTGGACTGGCGACGCAGGGCCACCTGCCGGGAGACCAGGGGAATGGCTGCGAGGGCCAGGGTCGCCGCCGCCAGCCCGATCGCGATGTGGGGAACCGGCGTCTGGCTGGCGAGGAGCAGCACACCCAGGCCGGCCGCGGTCGACACCGCCGGCAGCGCCAGGGCCGCCACGCCGTTGGAGGAGTTGTTCCGAACCAGATCGGGCCGCGACGAGGCATCCGCCCACACCGCGATCAGGGCCAGACCCACGGCCCAGCCGGCGTCCAGAGGAGTGCCGAGAACGTAGCTGGTTTCGAGCATCGCGAAGACGAGACCGGTGGACGTGAACATCAGCAGGCCGAAGATGAGGAGGATCCAGCGGCGGCCGGCAACCGGGCCCTGCGAGGTGGTGAGTGCGACGACGACGGCAACCAGCAGCAGGTCGAACAGTGGGTAGGCGACGGCGGCGGCGATGGCCTTGTTCGCCCCGGCCGCGTCGACTGAGTTCGCCATCGGGCCGAGCAGCACGGCCAGCACCGAGGCCGCGCCGAGTGCACCGATGGCGCTGTCCAGCACCACCGACCAGACCATGCCGCGCAGCTGGCGGCGCACCATGATGACCAGCACGGCCAGCATGAGGGCGAAGAACAGGAAGTAGCCGACCTCGCTCACGCGGGGGAACATCTCGGCGCCCCAGATCAGCATCCACAGGGAATAGGAATCGACGATCGCGATGATGGTGACCGCCGCGGCCGTGAGCAGGAGTTCGGGATGCCGGAATCGCGCCAGACCGCTGGCCGCGATCCGCACTCGGCTCCGTGAGCGCTTGCGCATCACGGCGGCCCAGCACACGACGACCATGGACAACTTCAGGAGGGACGCCAGCCAGCCGTCGACGAAGAGGTGGAATCCGTCGTCAGGCATCAGCAGGCCGATGACGTAGCTGCCCAGGAACACGGCCATCAGCCAGGCGGGCCAGGAGGCGCTCCTGGCAAAGAAACCTCGAACTAGGCGGCCGTAGGGCGCCCCTGAATCCAACTGCACGGAACCCCCACGTTATCTAAACTCAGATTAGCAGCGGCGGGAGACGGAGAACCAACCGACCCGCTCGATTGGGGGTGGGGAATCGTGGACGGGGCGCGGCGGCGCACCGCCCTACGATTGAGTGAACGACCGACGAGCTGGAGGCAATCATGACGACACTGGTGGGGTTTTCGAGCAAGTACGGAGCCACCGAGGGAATCGCCGAGCGCATCGCCCGCAAACTGCGGGAGGCCGGGCAGGATGCCGTGGCCCGGCCGGTCGCATCCGTTGACCAGGTGGACGAGTACGACGCCTTCGTGATCGGCAGTTCCGCCTACATGGGGTCGTGGCGCAAGGACGCGACTGAGTTCGTGCGGCGCCACCAGGAACTGATCACGGCGCATCCGGTGTGGCTGTTCAGCAGCGGGCCGCTCGGCACCGCGGGGAAGGACGCCCAGGGGCGGGATCTGCTCAAGGAGAGTGAGCCGAAGCAGTTCGAGGAGTTCGGCCAGTCGCTCCAGCCGCGCGGAATGCGGGTGTTCTTCGGTGCGCTCGACCCGACCGTGCTCGGCCGCCGGGACAAACTTGTGCGGCGCATCCCGAGTGGGCGCGAGCTGCTGCCCGAGGGCGACTTCCGCAACTGGGTCGCGATCGACGAATGGGCGGCGGAGATCGCCCGGGAGCTGTCCGTCTAACTCTCCAGCAGGCTGCGGATGTCGTCGGCCGTGAGGTTCCCACTGAACCCCGGCGCATCCGCTGGGGCGTCGCCCAGCACCTGGTCGAAGAGCTCGGCCTTGTGTTTCTGCAGGGCCATGACCTTCTCCTCGATGGTGCCGGTGGCGACCATTCGGTAGACCATCACGTTCTTCGTCTGGCCGATGCGGTGGGCGCGGTCGATGGCCTGCGTCTCGGTGGCCGGGTTCCACCACGGGTCGAGCAGGAAGACGTAGTCCGCCTCGGTCAGGGTGAGGCCGAACCCGCCGGCCTTCAGACTGATCAGGAACACCGGCTCACTGCCGCTCTTGAACCGGTCGATCACCTCGGAGCGGCGCAGGGTGGACCCGTCGAGGTAGCAGTAGGGGATGCCCCGGGCCTCGAGCCGCGCGGCCGCCTTCTTCAGGAACGACGTGAACTGGCTGAAGACGAGCGCGCGGTGACCTTCGGCGACGACGTCGTCCAGCTGTTCGAAGAGGGCGTCGAGTTTGCTGGACGACACTCCGGCGTACTTCTCGTCGACCAGGGACGGGTCCAGGCTGAGCAGCCGCAGCAGGGTCAGCGAGCGGAACACGATGAACCGGTTTTTGTCGAGGTCGTCGATCAGGCCGAACAGCTTCTGCCGTTCCCGCTGCAGGAACGTGTCGTAGAGCGCGCGGTGCCGGGGGTTCAGCTCGATCTCAAGCACCTGCTCCTGTTTGGGCGGCAGCTCGGGGGCGACGACCGCCTTGGTGCGACGCAGCAACAGTGGGCGGATGCGCCGGCGCAGCCGCGTGAGCACCTCGGGGGTGTCGCCGCGGTCGATCGGGCGCACATACTCCTCCGTGAACCGCCGAAGGGAGGGGAACAGGCCCGGTGCCACGATCGCGAACAGGGCATGCAGCTCGAGCAGGCTGTTCTCCATCGGCGTGCCCGTGAGCGCGAGCTTGAACGGCGTCGTCAGGTCGCGGGCGCACAGGTGCACCCGGGTGGCACGATTCTTCACGAATTGTGCCTCGTCCAGGATCAGCCCGGCCCAGCCGTGCGCCTGGTAGGCCTCGAAGTCGAGACGGAACAGCGTGTAGGAGGTGAGGACGACGTCGGCGCCGGCCGCGGCATCCGTCAGCGGGATGCCGCCGGCCGCCTCGGTGGCTGTGATCACCCGAACGTCGAGGCCGGGCGTGAAGCGGGCGGCCTCGGAGCGCCAGGTGGCGACGACGGATGTCGGGGCGACGACCAGGAACGGCCGCCGCTGGGCCGGGTCGGCCGGGTGGGCGTGCCCGGCCGGGTGGGCGTGCCCGGCTGGGTGGGCGTGCCCGGCCGGCTGCGCAGTCGCGTGCGCCAGGAGTGCGAGCGTCTGCAGGGTCTTGCCGAGGCCCATGTCGTCGGCGAGGATTCCGCCCAGCTGGTGCTGCCAGAGGAAGGTCAGCCAGGTGAAGCCCTGCGCCTGGTATGGGCGCAGGGTGGCGTGCACGGCGGCCGGCAGCGGGGTGGGCGGGGCGTGCTCGGCGTGCTCGGCGTTGTCGGCGTTGTCGGCGCCCTTGGACAAGCCGATCAGCCCGGACACGGCCGCCCGCCACGCCACGGCCTGCTCGGTGTCGTCGGCGAGGTCCTCGAAGTCGCTCCAGAGGGCAGCCTGGTAGCGGCTGATGCGCAGGCCGGTGTCCCATTCCTGCAGGGCGCGGGCCTCGGTGATCAGTTCGTGCAGGCGCTCGAAAGCCGGCTGCCGCAGCGACAGGTAGCTGTTGTCGACCAGCAGGAGCTTCGCCTGCCCCTTCGCCAAAGCTTTAAACAGCGGGCCGAACGGCACGCTCCGACCATTGATCGTGACGATCACGCCCAGGTCGAACCAGTCCCGCTGGTCCGTCTCGACCGTGCTGATTGTGAGCTCAGGAGTCTCGGTCAGTTCGCGGTAGTCGGGCCGGGTGCCGCGGATGTCCACGCGCACGCCGGGCAGCGTCTCCAGCCGCGGGAGCGCACGTTCGGCCACCTCGGCCGCATCGATGCCGCGCAGGGTGAGGGATGTCGCGGCCGGGCCTGCGTCGGGGTGGCCGGCCTCCTCGAGGAGACGCCTGGCCCGCTCGTGGATGACCCGTTCGGAGGGCTCGTCGCGGCTTCCGTTCGAGGGAGGCGTGGGCGTGGATGTGGATGTGAACGTGGACGACAGCATGGGCAGCTTCTTCAGCAGGGAACCCTCGCGGTACTCCCAATGCCAGGCCAGCTCCAGCGCCTGCCTCGGCCGGAACCAGGCGGTGAGCACGAGCAGAGGTGGGTCGGCCTGGGGGAAGCGCACGGAGCCATCCGTGCTGATCACCGGCAGGGTGCGCCGCAGCGCCGGATAGAAGTCGCTCAGGAACTCGGCCGTCTCGTCGGCAGGCACGAGAACCGTGCCGGGCGCACCGAGCAGCCGGCGCTGCTCGGCGGTGAGCGGACCGTCGACGGTCGGGGCCAGGGTGAATACCGGGCGCGGCCCGAGGGCATAGCCGTAGATCCCGTGGCCGCCGATCGCCCCGGAACGCTCGGGGGGATGCGGGGTGCCGTCAAACAGGAGCCGGGTGGTCAGGAGCAGACCCTGGGTGCCGGCGGCGCCTGTGCTGCTGAACGCGCCGGCGGCGCCTGTGCTGCTGAACGCGCCGGCGGCGTTCCGGCTTGCGTCGAGGCTCACGTGGGCCGCGCGGCCCACGCTGACCGTGGCACCCTTCGTGCTGCCCACGAGACGCAGCCCCAGGGTCTCGGCCTCGTCGAAGAGGGTCCAGAGCAGCGGGCTGACGAAGTCATCGAGGTAGATCCAGTCCGTCTCCTGGCTGGTGTAGACGCCGCGCACGGCCCGGTGCAGGGCCAGGATCTGGCTCAGCCAGCGGTGGTGCTCGCGGTTGAGGTTGAGGCGGGAGCGGTGGAAGCCCAGTTGGTTCCACGCCACGTCCGTGCGTACCCAGTTGCCACGGGCGCTTCGGATGACCGGGCGCACCCCGAGCCGGATCTCGCCCTGCCCGGGGCGCACGTTCGTGACCGGCCGGGCCGTCGCACCACGCCAGCGGTCGTCCGTGCGGGGCGTCTGCTCGCGCAGCTCGAATTGGAGACCCATCGGAACGGGCGGATCGGTGGTCCCACCCGGTTCGCCGGGCACGGGTCCCGCGATCCGCTTCCAGTCCGCCCGCGCCGGGGGAGACCCGGCGTCAGACATGGCTCCATGCTCTCATGTGGGCAGCGCGGTCGGAGCGCAGTGACCGCGGTTGAACCAATTCGACGGAGAATTTGCCGGAAAACTGCTGAGGCTCACACAACTACCGCGGTGACCGCCGCTTCCCTCGACGGATGCGCCCTGGCGGCATCGATGATCCAGGCGAAGTCGAACGCCGTCTCACGCCACCGGCTGTACCGGCCGGACACCCCACCATGGCCGGCCGACATCTCGGTCTTCAGCAGAACATCCGCTCCCACCTCGCGCAGCCGGGCCACCCACTTGGCCGGCTCGACGTAGAGCACTCGGGTGTCGTTGAGACTGGTCACGGCGAGTATCCGCGGGTAGTGCGTGTCGCGCACGTTCTCCACGGGGGAGTAGCCGCGCATATAGGCGTACACCTCAGGGTCGTGCAGCGGGTCGCCCCACTCGTCCCACTCGATCACGGTCAGCGGCAGCGACGGGTCCAGGATCGACGTCAGCGCGTCCACGAACGGCACCCCGGCGAGGATGCCCGCGAACAGTTCCGGGGCCAGGTTCGCCACGGCGCCCATCAGCAGGCCGCCGGCGCTGCGGCCCTCGGCGACGAGCCGGTCGGGACTGGTGTAGCCCTGGTCGATCAGGTGCCGGGCGCTGTCGATGAAGTCCGTGAAGCTGTTGCGCTTGTGCAGCTTCTTGCCGTTCTCGTACCAGAGTCGACCCAGCTCGCCGCCGCCGCGCACGTGGGCGATCGCGAAGATCATGCCGCGGTCGAGCAGGCTGAGCCGGGCGATGCTGAACGACGGGTCGATGCTGATCTCGTAGGAGCCGTAGCCGTAGAGCAGGGTCGGGGCGGGAGTTCCCGGAGCGACGAGGTCACGCCGGTAGACGAGGGAGATCGGGATGCGCGTGCCGTCGGCGGCGGTAGCCCACTCGCGGCGCTGCTCGAACAGGGTCGGGTCGTAGCGGCCGAGCACGGGCTGCTGCTTCCGCAGCCGGCGCTCGCCGGTGGCGACCACGTGGTCGTAGACCGTCGACGGCGTGACGAAGCTGGTGTAACCGAGACGGATGGTCGGCGTGTCCCACTCGGGATTGGCCGACGTGCCCACGGAATACAGCGGTTCCTCGAAGCCGAGCTCGACGAAATCGAGTTCCTCGTCGGCTGCCTCGGCGCTCACGGCAACGCGGGTGAGTCCGTCCCGCCGGTATTCGGCCACCACGAAGTCGCGGAATGCGTCGACGCTCTCGAGGCGCACGGCCGTATCGTGGGGCAGTAGAATCCGTTTCTCACCCCGCGGGTCGGCGACGGAGACACTGACCAGCTCGAAGTTGACCGCGTGGTGGTTGTGCACGATCAGCAGGCGGTCCTCGCCGCCCAGCACGGCGTGCTCCACGTCGTACTCGACGCCGTCCAGCCGCGGCCAGACCAGGGCGAACTCGCCGGTCGGGTCGGCGGCGTCGAGCAGCCGGGTCTCGGTGGTCACGCTCGAGCCGGCCTCGATCAGCAGGAACCTGCGGCTGCGGGTGAGGCCGATGCCCACCCAGAAGCGCTCGTCGGGTTCGTGGAAGACCGACACGTCGGCGGCGGCCGCGGTTCCCACCTCGTGTCGCCACACGGTGTCGGGCCGCCAGGCGTCGTCCACGGTCGTATAGAAGATGTAGCGGCCGCTCGGGTCGAACAGTGCCCCCTCGCCGGTGTTCGGGATCTCGTCCGCGAGGTTCTCGCCGGTCGCGATGTCGCGCACGCGCAGGGTGTACCGCTCGTCGCCCTCGGTGTCGACGGCGTAGAGCAGCCGGTTCTCGTCGCCGCTCACGTCGGTGCTGCCGAGCGAGTAGAATTCATGGCCGGCCGCCTCGGCGTTGTCGTCGAGCACGATCTGCTCGCCCGGGAGACCGGCGGTCCCGCTCGCCTGCCCGCTGGTCTGTTCGGGGATCTGCTCGGGAAGCACCGGCGGGGTCCAGTCGTCCGGCGCGGAGATCGGCGCACGGCAGTGGATGCCGTATTCCTTCCCCTCCACCGTGCGGGTGTAGTACCACCAGTGGCCCTGTCGCACCGGAACGCTGAGGTCGGTCTCCTGGGTGCGGCCCCTGATCTCCTCGAAGACCTGCTCCTGCAGCAGCGCCAGGTGGGCGGTGCGGGCATCCGTGAAGGTGTTCTCGGCTTCGAGGTGCGCGATCACCTCGGGGCTGTCCTTGTCGCGCAGCCACTCGTAGTTGTCGGTGAACACGTCGTCATGGAAACTGCGCTGCTGCGGCTTCTGCACCGCGCGGGGAGGAGTGGTCATGAGTCATAGCGTAGTTCCGTGAGGGCGCAGACTTGAGGGGTACCAGCCCAGAGACGAATGGAACCACAATGACGCAGCCCGGAATCGCCCCGCTCGAAACCTCCCGGGAGGAGGCCCTGCAGGGGCAGGTCTTCCAGGCGGTGCTCTTCGACATGGACGGCACCCTGGTCGACTCCACTCAGGCGGTCACCCGGTCCTGGCTGCGCTGGGGTGCCGAGGTCGGCCTCGGCCCGTCGTTCACCGGCCCCGAGCACGGGGTGCCGGCGCGTCAGATGATCGCGACCCTGGTGGCGGAGGAGCTGGTCGAGACATCCGTCACCCGGCTGACCGAGTTCGAACTGGCCGACACGGATGGCGTCAGGATTTTGGCCGGCGCGGCGGAACTCATGGCGAGCATCCCCGAGGCCCGCCGGGCGATCGTCACGTCCTGTGCCCGGCAGCTGTGCCTGGTGCGCCTGGACGCCGCCGGCTTCCCCGCACCGCTCACGGTGGTGACCATCGACGACACCAGCCGCGGCAAGCCGTTCCCCGAGCCGTTCCTGCTGGCGGCCGAACGCCTCGGCGTCGACCCGGCCCGCTGCGTCGTGGTCGAGGATGCCCCAGCCGGCCTTGCCGCCGCCCGCGCCGCCGGCTGCGCCACGATCGGCGTCGTCGGCACCCATCGGGCCGCCGACCTGGAGGCCGACCTGGTGGTCTCCGGTCTCGACCGCCTGCGCGTGTCCGTGCAGGATGACGGAGTGGTCTTCCACCTGGTGACCGAGCAGTAGCAGCCCGGAGCAATAGCGTCCGGACTCAGCGCTCGTAGATTTCCAGCGGCAGCCCGTCGGGGTCGCGGAAGAAGAACATCGCTTTGTCGGTGTTCGGGTCCACCCTCAGTTCCTCAACCTCGACGTGCTTGCCGATCAGCTCGTCGCGCGCGGCCGGTACGTCGTCGACCTCGAACGCGAGGTGGCGCAGTCCGAGCGCTTCCGGGCCGCTCTTCCGGGGCGGGGTGTCGGGAAAAGAGAACAGTTCGATCAGGTAGTGGCCGTTCAGGGCAAGCTTGCCCATCCACGACCGGCGCGCGGCCCGGAAGTATTCCGCTTCGAGCGTGCAGCCGAGAACGTCGAGGTAGAAGGCCTTGGACACGTCGTAGTCGCTGGCGATAATGGCGATGTGGTGCACCCCGTTGATGCGCATGCGGCAGTTTTGCATACTCCAGGGGGCGGAAGAGGTCAGGATGAAACCGTCGACTATTAAGCTGGCTGATTGTTGGGAGACCGAGATGAATAAGAGCAGCGATCCACTGCGTCAAACGGTGGTGCTGGCGAGCGCGATCCTGGCCGTCGTCGGATCGTTCATCGGGTCCGGCGCCGTCGGCGGAACCCCGATCCAGAACGCGTCAGGCGGTGCGCTCGCCGCCGACGCCACCCCGATCGCCCCCGACGGGCCGGCCTTCGGCATCTGGACCGCGATCTACCTCGGCCTCATCGCCTACGCCCTGTGGCAGCTCCTGCCGGCGCAGAAATCGGATGACCGCCAACGCGCCCTGGGCTACCCGATCGCCGCGTCGCTCGTGCTGAACGCCGCCTGGATCCTGAGCATCCAGTTCGACCTGCTCTGGCTCAGTGTGCCCGTGATCGTGCTTCTGCTGGTCGTGCTGATCCGGGCGTTCCAGCTCACGCTCCGCACCCGGCCCAAAAACCTGATTGAGACGATCGTCGCCGACGGTACCGTGGGCCTGTACCTCGGCTGGGTGGCCATCGCCACCGCCGCCAACGTCACCGCGGTGCTCGTCGCCTCCGGCTTCGAAGGCTTCGGCCTCAGCGCGGACCTGTGGGCGGTGCTGGTCATCGCCGTCGCCGGGCTGGTCGGCGTGTTCCTCGCGATCTACGGTCACGGCCGTCTCGCCCCGGCCGCGTCTCTGTGCTGGGGCCTGGCCTGGGTGGCCGTGGCCCGGCTGGCCGGCACCCTGCTCTCCACTCCCACGGCGATCGCGGCGATCGTCGCCGTGGCCGCCATCCTGATCGTCACCATCACCGTGCGCGTGCGCACCTCCAGGTCCGCCACGTCCCGATCGGTCACCGCGTGAGCGATCCGGCCACCCTGCCCGTCACCCCGGCGGGCGTCACCTCGGCGCGCCGGCGCTGGGCCGGTCTCGTCTTCATCAGCGTCGCCGTCGCCCTGATCATCGTCGATTCCACAATCATCAACGTGGCCATCCCCTCGATCGTCGACGACCTGGCGATCACCTCGACCCAGGTGCAGTGGGTGCAGGAGAGCTACACCCTGGTCTTCGCGGCCCTGCTGCTGGTGTTCGGAACGCTTGCCGACCGGTTCGGTCGACGGCGCATCCTGATTCTCGGCGTAATCGTCTTCGCCACATCATCCGTCTTCGCGGCGCTCGCGCAGACGGGCGAACTCCTGATCCTGGGTCGGCTGATCCAGGGCGTCGGCGGTGCGATGGTGCTGCCCACCACGCTCTCGATCATCAACGCCACGTTCCGCGGCCGTGACCGAGGCATCGCGTTCGCGATCTGGGGCTCGACCATCGGCGGCATGGTGGCCGTCGGCCCCCTGCTCGGCGGCTGGCTCACCACCTCCTTCTCCTGGCGCTGGGCATTCGGCATCAACGTGCCACTGGGCATCGTCATTGTCATCGGCGTACTCGTCTTCGTGCTCGAATCGAAGGATGCCGGCGAGCCGCGCCGCATCGACGTCGTCGGCGCCGTGCTCTCGGTGATCACCAGCGCGTCGCTCGTCTTCGGGCTGATCGAGGGACGCACCTACGGCTGGTGGCTCACCGACAAAGCGCCGGTTGCGGGAGACTGGACCTGGCCGTACTCGCTGTCGATCATTCCATTCGTGTTCCTGATCACCGTCGTGTCCGGCGTGGCCTTCATCTACTGGGGGCTCTACCGCCAGCGGGCCGGCAAGACCACCCTGCTCGCCTTCTCCCTGTTCTCGATCCCGTCGTTCCGCAACGGCAACATCGCGGCCATGATCGTCTCCCTCGGTGAGTTCGGCATCATCCTGTCACTGCCGCTCTGGCTGCAGAATGTGCTCGGCTACGACGCCCTGCAGACCGGATTCGTGCTGCTCGCCCTCGCGCTGGGTTCGTTCGTGGACAGCGGGGTGTCCGGGGCGTTCGGCAACAAGATCTCACCCGAGACGATCGTGCGGTTCGGGATCGTCGCCGAGATCATCGGCGTCGCCGGCCTCGGCCTGGTCATCACGGCCGAGTCCACCTGGCTCGTCGTGGTGCCGTTCCTGTTCGTCTACGGCATCGGCGTGGGGCTGGCCACCGCCCAGCTCACCGGCGTCGTGCTCAAGGATGTGCCGGTGGCGCAGAGCGGCCAGGGCTCCGGCACGTCCAGCACCGCCCGGCAGATCGGCTCGGCGCTCGGCATCGCGGTGCTGGGCACCGTGCTGTTCACTGCGGTCGGTACGTCGCTCGATGCGAAGCTGGCCGAGGTGCCCGGGCTGACTGCCGAGACCCGGAGTCAGATCGTCGACGCGGTCGTCGACAGTGCGGGCTCGGTGATCCCGTCGTTCGAAGAGCGGAGCCCCGAGCTGGCGGATGCCGCCCGCGAGGCGTTCAGCGACGGCACCCGCTACTCGGCGTACGCCGCAGCCGGGTTCCTCGTGCTCGGCTTCCTGGCGACGCTGCGGCTGTCCGGCACCGCGCCACACGCGGAGTCGCGCCGCGAGGATGCCGTCCCCGGCCAGAGCATCCCGGCGGCCGAGACCGCGGGGGAGCCCGTCTAGCTGCGTGTACCTGACGGCCAGGGGGTTTCGCGGGTGTGGGGATCCCGGGCTCCGCCGCGGGTCAGGCCCGGCCGAGCCTGCGCGGGTGGCCAACGCAGGACACCCGTCGCGGGTCAGGCCCGGCCGAGCCTGCGCGTGTGGCCAACTCAGGACATCCGTCGCCCGCATTGCCCGGCTCCCACGGACCAGTGCGGAACCGGTGCGGATGTCCGTCCCGGCCGGACGGATCTCCTGAGTTGGCCACAACACCCGCCGGATCTGCAGCCGCACGGGTGCGCTCTGCATCCACCCGCGACTCCGTGCGCGACCCCGTGCGTCACCCGTGCGTCACCCCACCCGCCACCCCGTACTCCACCGCGCAGCCCGAACGAATTCGACGGAGATTTTGCCCACAACCATTCCAAACAGCCCGTAAACCCGCTTTTTCCCCAAAATCTCCGTCGAATTGGTTCGGGGCGGCGCAGCGCGGCGCGGGGCGGCGCAGGGCGGCGCGGGGCGGCGCAGGGCGGC
>NZ_PJJU01000053.1:0-151910 GCF_002929635.1 Cryobacterium sp. M25
ACCACAGACCCCATACCGGCATCGGCGGCAAATCACCCATCAACCGTGCTCACAACGTCAGTGGGAACAACAACTAGCCCGGCGAGACTGTAAACGGCTAGACCGGCTTGACCACCATCAGCACGACCACGACCACCAGGAGCAGCGAGACGATGCCCGAGCCCATGGCCACGCGCGAGTAACCGGCGACCTTGGCGCCGGCGACCCGGGTACCGCTGGCGGACTGCTCGGCGAGGAGCTCCGAGACCGACTTCATGGCCGGAACCACCAGGAACAGGCTGAGTACGAGGGCCACCGCGTAGAGCACGATCGACAGCCAGATCCAGGTCGACGCAAGGGAGGCGTTGTCCCTGAAGCCCACCGCGCCGAAACCGAGGAAGACCACCAGCAGCGACAGCAGAGTGAAGAGATTGGTGGACTTCGCCAGTGAGGCCACCTGGCCGGCTTCCCCGGCACGCATGGAGCGCATGGCGGTCATGGGGAGGATGGCCATGGGCCCGACGATGAAGACGCCGGAGACAATGTGCAGGGTGTTGAGGGGTTCCATTTTTCCAGCGTAGGCCCCCGCCGTCCGCTCGCCGGTGCACCGACACGTTTGAGGGGTTGGCGGCCCGCACCTCTCACGGCTGTCGTTTCGCGGCCCGCACCTCGGGGTGGTCGTCGGGCAGGGCGTGCCGGGAGCCGGCGCGCAGCAGCACGAGGTTCTTCCGCTCCCAGTCGAGCACGGCCTGCCGCTGCGGATCGATCGCCCGACCTTCCGCGCAAGCCGCGGCGGCGCGCCCGCAGACGCAGGCCAGCGGCATGCCCTCCACGGCGTGGTGCAGCTGCCCGATCCGCCAGAGCACGGCCATAGCCCAGTCGAGCTGACGGTGCGCGAGCTCGGTCTTCCGCTCGGCGCGCCGCACCAGGTCACTCTCGAGGAGCGCGCGCACCCCGGCGCTCTTCGTTCGGTCGGACTCGCCGGCCACGACGCCGCGCAGCTCCACCACCTGGGCTGTGAGCCCGTCGATCACCGCCTGCTGCTCGGCATCCGCCCCCGCCGACTTCTCGGCGAACTGCCGGTGGTTCTCCTGCTGGTCGGCGTATTGCCCGACCCACAGCTTGATGTGCTCCGCGTCCCGGCGGGTGGCCTTTTCCGCCCCCAGGTGGTGCAGGCAGGATGCGCAGACCACCTGGTCGGTCGCCGAGGTGAACGTGAACGGCTGCAGCGACTGGCAGCAGAAGCACTGCGCCCGGATGGCCACATACAACGGATACGGGTGGGTCACGGTTGGTCCTTCGTTAGCCTTCTTGAGCCCTATCGCCGAGCGTACCCAATCGGTGGGAGGCCGGGGTCACCCGCGGATGGCCATCCGTTCGGCCAGTTGCGCGGGCGTCAGCGGTGCGCTTCCCCCGATGAAGGACCTCCCTGGGCCGCGGGATTTCCTGCTGGGGATGAGGGTTCCGTCCCCGGCCTCCGGGCCGGCCCCTTTTCGCAGCATCCCACCGGGCACGCATCCGTCCATGGTCCGAGCGCGGTGAGCGCGCAGCGTTCCGGGGTTGTTGCCGGCGTCAGTCGCTCAAGCACCAGGTCGACGAGCCCCGCCACGAACTCCCGGTGCAGGCCGGGGGTCGACACCCGGGTAAACCCCAGGTCGTGCGCGGCGGCAGTGGCCGCCGCCTCCGTGTCGAGGTCCCAGGAGACCTCCATGTGGTCGGAGATGAATCCGATCGGCACCACGACGACGGCCCGCGTGCCGGCCGCGGCGAGCACGACGATGACGTCGTTGACGTCAGGTTCGAGCCAAGGCATTTCGGGCGGACCCGACCGCGACTGGAATGCCAGAGACCAGGCCGGGGTGGCGTCGGCCACTGTGTCGTCGTCCGCCGCCGCTGAAACGGCGGCCATCACCACCTCCGCGACGGCCCGGTGCTGCGCATCGTAGGCCCCGCCGGCACCGAAGGATCGCTCGCGTGGGCCGCTCTGCTCGGCATCCGCCATCGGGATGGAGTGGGTTGTGAAGAGCACGTGAACGTCGTCCGGGGCCAGGCCCTGCCGCGCGAAGTCGGCGAGGGCGGAGCGGACGCCGAGCACGAACGGGGCGACGAAGCCGGGATGGTCGAAGTAGGGGCGAACCGCGTCGATGCGCACGGCGTCGCCGAGCCCGGTGGCGCACCGCGCCTCGGCCAGGTCTTCCCGGTACTGCCGGCAGCTCGAGTAGGAGCTGTACGCGCTCGTCGTGAGCGCGAGCAATCGGGTGTGGCCGGCGTCGACGGCCGCAGTCACGGCGTCTCGCAGGTACGGAGCCCAATTGCGGTTCCCCCAGTACACCGGTACGAAGGTGCCTCGGGCGGCCAGTTCGGTCTGGAGCGCGTCACGGAGCGCCCGGTTTTGGGCATTGACCGGGCTCACACCACCCGAGGCGCGGTAGTGGGCGGCCACGGTTTCGAGGCGTGCGTCCGGAATTCCGCGGCCCCGGGTGACGTTCCGGAGGAACGGGATGACGTCGTCCTGGCCCTCGGGGCCTCCGAAGCCGAGGAGGACCACGGCGTCGTACCCGGCTGGCTCCGCGGCAGGCGCGGGCACGAGGCCATCCACTGGCTGGGACTCAGGCACCGACGTGGGCGCCGGCCGCGCCGGGCTGGAACGGGCAGGCCGGGTCTTCCCCCAGCGGATCGCCGCTCGACGCGAACGCGCGGGCTCGGGAGCCCCCGCACAGGTCCGCGTACTCACAGCTGCCGCAGCGGCCGGTGAACTCCGTGGCCCGGATCTGTTTGAGTAGCGGGTTGTCCCGGTAGATCTCGGCCAGCGGGGTCGTGCACACGTTCCCGAGGCCGAGTGGCAGGAACCCGGCCGGGTAGACCTCGCCGTCGTAGGCCACGAAGACGATGCCCTTGCCGTCGCGGGTCGACGCGGTCTGCGCCCGCGGCAGGCCCGCGGGCGGCCCCATCAGGGCTTCCAGCCTCGCGAACAGGGAGTTGTACGGTGCGCTCGTCGGTGCAGGGTCACCGGCGCGTCGGCGGGCGACGATTCGCCGGAAAAAGGGTGCCTCGACCGTGCGCACGATGAAGCCGTGCTGGGAGGCGTCGAAGAGGAAGTGGCAGATGTCTTCGTGCTCCGCTGAACTGACAGCCTCGGTCGAGACGCCGCGGCCGACCTGGACGAGGAAGAAGACCTCCCAGATAGCGGCGCCGGCGTTCTTGATCAGGGCCGCGACATCCGCGAGCTCGTCGACATTGGCGCGCATGACGGTCGTGTTGACCTGGACGGTCAACCCCGCCGCGGCGAGAGCCCGGATCGCCGCCACGGTGTCGTCGAAGTGGCCCGGGATCCCGCGCACGCCCTCATGGGTCGCGGCGACTGCGCCGTCAAGGCTGATCGACACCGCCTTGACCCCGCTCGCCACGATCCGTTCGATCATCTGCGGAGTAAGAGTCGGCGTGACCGACGGGGACAGCGCCGTCGGCAGTCCAAGGCCGGTGGCGTAGTCGACGAGTTCGAACAGGTCAGGGCGCATCAGGCAGTCGCCGCCGGTGAGCACCAGGATCGGGTACGGCCGGCCGAATCCGGCCACCTGGTCGATCAGCTCTTTGCCCGCTGACGTGGTCAGCTCGCCCGGTAGGGCTTGCATCGTGGCGCTGGCCCGGCAGTGTTTGCAGGCAAGCGGGCAGGCGCGGGTGGTTTCCCAGAACACCAGCATCGGGCGCTGCGCGTAGTCCGGGCCCTTTCCACGGCGGGCGGTCGGCAGGGTCGGCAACACAGCGGTCTCGCCGAGGGGGATGCTGAGCCCGCTCATGCGGGCACCTCGCTCGCGGGACGCGCATCGGTCAGAAGCTGCGCGAGCTTGTCGGCGGTGCGCTCGGCATCGGCCACGCAGCTGGCCAGCCCGACCCCCCGGTAGGCGGAACCGGTCAGGTAGAGCCCCGGCAGCCGACCCAGAGCCACCTCCGCGGCGGCGAGCCGGCCCTGATGGCCGACGATGTACTGCGGCATCGCCTGCAGCCAGCGCTCGATGTGCTGCTCGGTCGGTCGCCCGGTCAGACCCATGGCCTCGACGAGTTCGGCGTGCACCTGGCTGACCAGGGTGTCCTCATCGAGGTCCATCCAGCGCTGGTCGCGGCGCCTGCCCACCATGCAGCGGATGATCATGGTTGTGTCATCGGCGAGGTGCGGCCACTTGGCGCTGGACCAGGTGCAGCCGACAATGAGTTTGCCTTCCTCCGGCGGCACCAGGAAGCCCGTGCCGACGAGGTTGTGGGCGACGGCGGAGCGCGGATAGGCCAGGCAGATCGTGGCAACATCGACGTAGGGAATACCCGCCAGCGCGGCGGCCAGGTCGGGGGCTTCCTTGCGCACCATGTCCGCCGCAGCGAACGCGGGAGTGGCGAGCACCACCGCGTCGGCCTCGAGCACCGTGCCATCGCTCAGTTTCACCTCATAGCCGGCGGTGCCGCGCGACACGGAGACGACCGCCGTACCGAGGCGCACATCGTCGCCCACGACGTGGACGGCCAGTGCGTCGATCAACCGGGCGAGTCCCCCACGGAGGGTGACGAGGACCGCGCCTCCTGCTCCGGCGGGCTTGGGTGGGGCATTCCGGCGTCGGCGCCGCAGTCCGAGGTAGAGGCTGCGATTGCCGCGGGCGAGAGCGTCGATGTCAGGCGCGGTGCTCCGAGCACTGAGCTCGTCGGCCCTGCCGGCATGCACACCGCCGAGCAGCGGATCGACGAGGCGGTCGAACACCTGCCCGCCCATCCTCGGGCGAACGATTTCGGCGATTGTGGGGTCGTCTGGCAATCCCGCCGGGGCCGCCTTCACGAGGTCCAGGGCCGCACGGGCCAGGCCGAGCGGCGACAGCAGTCGGGATTTCATCAGGGGCAGCAGCCGATCGGGGATGCCGAAGAGGGTGCCGGCTGGGAGCCGTCGCAGCTTACCGCGCGACCAGATGCGTGCGCCGGACCCCGCGGGGGCCACGACGAGGTCGCTGACCCCGAGGTCCTCGATGAGGGCTGCCACCACGGGTGCCCGCACCATCAGCGCGTCAGGTCCGACGTCAACGAGGTGCCCGCCGAATTGTTCAGTGGAGATCTTGCCTCCCAACCGCGCCCCACCCTCAACCAGAGTGAGACGCACCCCGTCGCCAAGCCGGCGGTGCAGGTAGTGTGCTGTCGCCAATCCGCTGATTCCGCCGCCGACGATGACGACCCGTGGTTGAGCGAGCATTCGACATACCTCCAGTTGCCGGTGAATCCGGGGCAACCGGCAACCTGTGGCAATCCTTGTTACTTCGATCCTACGACCGTCGTCTCCAGCGGCCTCTCGCGGGCCGTCGGTGGCGGCCGCCGATCGGAGCACGAATCGCCGCCCGGACCGGGCCCGGGCCAGCCCTGGAATCAGCCCGGACCACGGCCGTATTCACGCCTTCACATATTCCGTCGGACGGTTGCGCGCGACCACCGCGCAGGCCCGTTCGACGGCAGCCACGGATGCGGCGACGTCGTCCGCATCCGTCGACCAGTTGCTCACGGAGACCCGCAGCACATCCCGGTCCTGCCAACGCGAACCCGACATCCAGGCGGTTCCCTCCTTGAGTAGTTCTTCCGTCACCCGTCGGGTGTGCTCGTCGTCGCCGAAGCTGACGCAGACCTGGGTGAAGACCACGTCGTTGAGCACCTCGGCGCCGGTGATGCGACCCAGTCCGTCGGCGATGGCCCGGGCGTGATCGGCAAGCCGCTCCACCAGCATCACGGTGCCCGATCGGCCCAGGGAGCGCAGAGCCGCCCAGACCGGAACGCCGCGCGCCCGGCGCGACAGCTCGGGCACCTTTTCGTAGGGGTCACCCGGACCGGTCTCGTCGGCGAACAGGTAGCTCGTGTGCACCCCGAAGGTGGACCGCAGCTCGGCGGGCCTGGCCACGATGGCCATGCCACAGTCGTAGGGCACTTGGAGTGTCTTGTGCGCGTCGGTGGCCCAGGAATCGGCGGTGTCGAGGCCTGCCAGCTGCTCGCGGTAGCGCGGGCTCACTGCGGCCCAGAGGCCGAAGGCGCCGTCGACGTGCACCCAGGCACCATGCTGGTGGGCGAGGTCGGTGAGTTCACCGACCGGGTCGAAGGCGCCGGAGTGCACATTGCCGGCCTGAAGGCAGACGATCGCGGGGCCAGTGCCCTGGTTGAGCGCGGCCGCCAGGGCCTCGGGGAGCATGCGGCCCTGGTCGTCGGCCGGGACGACAATGGGGGCGCCGAGTCCCAGGTAGCGCAGGGCCAGGT
Organism: Cryobacterium sp. M25; assembly: GCF_002929635.1. Lineage (NCBI taxonomy): Bacteria > Bacillati > Actinomycetota > Actinomycetes > Micrococcales > Microbacteriaceae > Cryobacterium > Cryobacterium sp. M25. The sequence continues at coordinate 6,247 of NZ_PJJU01000053.1, forward strand.
CAATCACCGCGTGGCGCTCATCGCCCACGTAGACGGCGACGCGGGGCGCCCCGGCCAGACCGGCGATCGCGACGTCCCAGCCGGCGCCGCCGAGCACATGATCGCGTCCGGCCGCCAAACCCACGAAGTTCGCCATGGTGGCCCCGGTGGTGAAGCCCACATCGGCGCCGTCCGGCAGACCCAGCAGATCGAGGATCCAGCCGCCGGCGGCCTCCTCGGCGGCGGCCGTGGCCGGGGTCGCGAAGCGCATGCCGGCGTTCTGGTCCCACGCGCTGACCAGCCAGTCGGCTGCCAGGGCTGCCGGCAACGTGCCGCCGATCACCCAGCCGAAAAAGCGGCCGGACGTCATCGCCATCAGCCCCGGTTCGGCCAGCCGGGCCAGCTCGTCGATCACCTCCGCCGGGTCCGTCGGCTGCAGCGGCAGCGGCGCTGCGAAGCCCGCGGCGAGGGTGTCGGCGTCGACGCGTGGCCCCACGGGCCGGGTGGGCAGGGAGGAGAGCCAGTCCAGGGCATGGGCTTTCGCTCGCTCCAGGGCCTGACGATAGTCATCCGGGTCAGCAGACATGCCGAGATTTTATGCCCGCCGGGAGACCACCGAAAGAGCGCTGTTTTCCGGGCGCGGGTCGTCGCTGGCGAGGATGACCCATCGGAGGCGATCGCGACCCCCGTCCCGGCTCCGACGGCGATGCCCCCGTCGGCCTGCGTCGGCGAACACGCGGTCGATGCCCGGTTCCGCGGCGACCGGCCGGTTTTGTTCCGACATGGGGGCTCGTCCAGCCGAAATTCAGCCCATCCGCCGTACCGTGGTCAATGGAGTTCCCCCACTCCAAACGAATCGGCCCCGGCAGATTCCTCGCCTCCCCCCAGGCGCGGTGAAGCCGGGGCTTTTTCGTGGCGGTCAGCGAACTCCCTTGAACAAATCACGGCCGATCGGCTCTCGCGACCGCTCTGAGAATCAGAGTCGCACTTCCCCCGGTTGGGGCGGCTCTGGGGTGACGCGCAGACCGGCGGGTGTGTTCGAGATGCGGACGAGTTCCTCCACCCATGCCCGGTTCAGGAGAGGTTCTTTGCTGCCTTGAAAGTTGAACTGCAACGGGATGGTGGGGTGGATCCAGATGGAGCTGTGGCCGCTGCCAGCCGCCGCCGTGTACTCCCAGGAGAAAGAGAAGCTCTCCCCTCGACGCACCTTGGCGAGGATGACGATCTTGAGCTGCGAGACCCCGATCATCGAACTCGACAATGACAGAGGGATTTCCGTAGCCAAATTCGCCCATGATTATTGTCCGAGTCCCACGTCGATGTCGCCCATCATGGCATCGAAGTCCTTCGCTGTTGCCTCTGCGTCCCCGTTTTTTTCCACAGTTCCCTTGATGCCCACATCCGGCAGCTGCGGAACGGGAAAACGACGTGCCTCCTCTTCTTCACCGTCGCCGACATCGGCGATATCCCTGGCCCCGAAGCCACGGCGGGTGTTGTTCGGGACGCTCCAGCGCCCTGCACGGAGCAGAAGGCCCCTTGCGCGAAGCGTAGGGGGCCTCCTGTACGGACGCCGCGTCAAGGGCAGATCCGGTCCGTGCACCGAGTCAGTTAGCGGCGGTTGTCGCGCTCGTCACGGTCGTAGTTCTCACGGCTTCCCGATTTGGCCAGGCCGCGGCTAATCATGTAACCGATGGTGAGGAGCGTGGCGGACAGACAGGCGGAGCTGGCCCCGAAACCCTGCCCGTCGTCCCCGTTATCGACCATGGCGGAAGCGATGAACGCGCGACGAGAATCAGCATTCAGGCGATGAATTCGGTCGTCTTGAAAGCAGCCTTCGTCTCGGTCGAAACGCTCACGGGCTCAGATCACACCGCTGTCTGTGTTCGACGGAACCTGGTTCTGACACACCACGCGTTGCTCCTGCTCGGCGCCGGACCGCACGGACCGACTCAGCGTCCGGCGTTGGCCTCCGGGCGCAGACGGATGAGCCGATGCGGGCCATCTTCCTGCAGCTCGGCCACCTCGCTGCGCGAGGAGAGGAAGTCGGTGAAGGAACGGAAGCCGAGCGGTTTTTCGTTGAACGAGGGATCCATCCGGCGCATCTGGTTCTTTACCGTGCCGGTGTTCAGCCACTCGTCGTCGTCGCCCTTTGCGTGCCCGATCTGCAGGGCACGCACGAGGAGCTCCGACGCGATTGTCTGAGGGTCGATGTCCTCGGCCGGTTCCGGCTCCGGCTCGTCGAATTGCGAACTGATGGTGTGCGAGAACATCGGGATCGTCGTCAGGGTGCGGGCTTTGACGGGCACCGTCTTGGGTGGCACGGTCGCGGGTTCTGCGGCCTTCCTGCCCGACGGGGGCTTCTGCACGAGCGCCACGGGGGCGGGCGCGGCGGCGGCGACCTTCGCTATGCCGGGGAGAGAGTCATAGTCTTCGAATTCGTCGCACGCAGCCGCGAGGGAGGTGCTGGTCGACCCGGCCACTCCAATGCCCACCACGAAGCGACCGAGACGTTTCGACTTCTGGGCGAGGGCGATGTAATCCGAGTCACCGGCGACGATGATGACGTGGGTGAGGTCGGGCAGCCGGAAGAGGTCTTCGACCACGTCGACGGCAAGACGGATGTCCGCCCCGTTCTTCGTTCCCCGCGTTGTCGTGGTGAATAGCTGGGTGAGGTCAACCGCTCGGGACATGAGCTGGCGTTGGTAGCTCGCATTCACGGGCACGGACCAGTCGGCGTACGCGCGATTGACAACCAGCGTGCCGAACGACGCGGCGAAATCAATGATCGCGTTGAAGTCGACCGTCGCGGCGTTCAGCTTCGCGGCAACCTCGGGCTCGGCATCCGCGCTCGATCTGTCGAAATTACGGATGCCATCGCGCTGGAAGGCATTTCGTCCGTGTAGTTGCTGATAGCGAGAGACGACGATGTTGTCGAAGTCGATGTAGAGGCCGACGCGTGCATCATTCGGTTCAGTCATGGTGGGTTCCTTAGCTACCGGGCGGACGAATCAGTCGCAACCCCAGACTCAAGTCTGCTGCGCACGATGCGACGACGGCAACTCGCGGAATCGACTGCGGCGCTCAGTACGCGCGCACCGATCCGCGCCGAGCCTGCCGGGAGGTACACAATGAGGTATGGCCACTGACGATCCATGCCCGGTTTTCTTTCTCTCGGATAGCACCGGAATCACGGCGGAAACGCTCGGGAGCACCCTCCTGTCCCAGTTCCCCACCGTGGAGTTCGACCGCACGACGATCCCGTTCATCCTGAATGTGGACCAGGCCCAGGCCGTGGTCGACCTGATCGACGCTCTGGTGGAGCGCGGCCAGAAGCCGATCGTATTCTCCACGGCCGTGACCAGCGACATCCGCCGCACCCTCGGCACCTGCACGGCCACCCTGATCGACCTGCTCGGAACCTATCTCGGCGAGCTCGAGGAGACCCTGGCGACGCAGGCCAGCAACGAACCAGGGCGCGCCCACGGCCTCGGCAACGCCGCCCGCTATCAGTCCCGCATGACGGCCGTCGAATACGCGATGGAGCACGATGACGGCCAGAGCCTGCGAGCGCTCGAGAAGGCGCAGCTGATCCTGGTGGCCCCGTCGCGCTGCGGCAAGACCCCCACCACGATGTACCTGGCGCTGCAGCACGGCATCTTCGCGGCGAACTTTCCCCTCGTCGACGAGGACTTCGAGCGGGAGGGTCTCCCCAAGCCACTGCGACCGTTCGTGGACAAGTGCTTCGGGCTCACCACCAATCCCCTGCGCCTGAGCCAGGTGCGCACCCAGCGCCGGGAAGGTTCGCCCTACGCGTCTCTGCGGCAGTGCGGGTTCGAGCTGCGCAGTGCGGAGCGACTCTATGCCTCCCACGGAATCCCGTTCCTCAACTCGGCGAGCATGTCCGTGGAGGAGATGTCGGCCATGATTCTGCAGCAAATGAACCTCAAACGCTGACTCACATTCAAAACGCAGACAAGTGAACATGTCAATCAAGTAAACAAATTGCGCTCAGGCCGGATAGACCTGTCACTATGGGAACAGGGCGCTTATCCATGAGGTGAGCCTCCTCACCTCGTGGCCTCACCTCTGGTCGCACACTGCAAGGGAGCAGAACACATGACGACAGACATCCTCTGGTTTTCCGAAATCGGACTCACGGACCTGGACCGGGTGGGCGGCAAGAACGCTTCCCTGGGCGAAATGGTGCAGAATCTGACGTCGGCCGGCGTCAAGGTGCCCGACGGATTCGCCACCACCGCGGACTCCTACCGCCGGTTCCTGTCCGATTCCGGTTTGGACCAGCGGATCATCGAGCGCCTGCGGGGCCTCGACATCGACGACGTCACCGCGCTGGCATCGGCCGGCAAGGAAATCCGCGGCCTGATGCGTGACACGCCCTTCCTGCCCGAGTTCGAGTCCCAGATCCGGGCCGCCTACGCGGCCCTGGTCCTGAAGCACGGCGGCTCCGACGACATTTCCTGGGCGGTGCGTTCCAGCGCCACCGCCGAGGACCTTCCGGATGCGTCCTTCGCCGGTCAGCAGGAGACGTTCCTGAATGTGCGCGGAATCGAGAACATCCTGCCGGCCATCAAAGATGTCTTCGCCTCCCTCTACAACGACCGGGCGATCGCCTACCGGGTGCACCACAATTTCGAGCACGCCGAGGTGGCGCTGTCGGCCGGGATCCAGCGCATGGTGCGCTCGGACATCGGCTCCTCCGGGGTCATGTTCACGATGGACACCGAATCCGGCTTCCGCGACGCGGTCTTCATCACCTCCTCCTACGGTCTGGGCGAGGCCGTCGTGCAGGGCGCCGTCAACCCCGACGAGTTCTACGTCTACAAGCCGGCACTCGAGGCCGGCCGTCCCGCCATCCTCAAGCGCACCCTCGGCGAGAAGGCGCTGCAGATGACCTTCACGAAGAACCGTGAAATCGGCCGCACGATCGACTTCGTTCCCGTGGACGTCGACCTGCGCAACCTGTTCAGCATCACCGATGCCGACGTGGAGGAGCTGGCCCGCCACGCCCTCTCGATCGAGGCGCACTACGGACGCCCGATGGACATCGAGTGGGGCAAAGACGGCATCGACGGCGGCATCTACATCCTGCAGGCCCGCCCGGAGACGGTGCAGTCGCGAGCGACCGCGGTGTCCCAGAGCCGGTTCAAGATGAACGAGACCGGTAAGGTCCTGGTCGAGGGCCGCGCCATCGGCCAGCGGATCGGCGCCGGAAGCGTGCGCATCCTCTCGTCCATCGACCAGATGGCGAGCTTTGCCACCGGCGACGTGCTCGTCGCGGACATGACCGACCCCGACTGGGAACCGATCATGAAGCGCGCCAGCGCCATCGTGACCAACCGCGGCGGCCGCACCTGCCATGCCGCGATCATCGCCCGCGAACTCGGCATTCCCGCGGTTGTCGGCACCGGGACCGCCACCGACATCCTCTCCGACGGCCTCGCAGTCACGGTGTCCTGCGCCGAGGGTGAGGCGGGCCTGATCTACGAAGGGCTGCTCGACTTCGGCATCGAGGAGACCGCGCTCACCACCCTGCCGCCGGCCCCGGTGAAGGTCATGATGAATGTCGGCACCCCGGAGCAGGCGTTCACGTTCGCCCAGCTGCCCAACCACGGCGTGGGTCTCGCCCGGCTCGAATTCATCATCAACCGTCAGATCGGCATCCACCCCAAGGCCTTGCTCAACCTGGCCGACCAGCCCGCCGACGTGGCCCGCGAGATCAACACCCGCATCGCCGCCTACGGCAACCCGCGCGACTACTACATCAAGCGCCTGGCCGAGGGCGTGTCCACGATCGCGGCCGCCTTCGCGCCGGAGACCGTAATCGTGCGGATGAGCGATTTCAAGTCCAACGAGTACGCCAACCTCATCGGCGGACCGGCCTACGAGCCGCACGAAGAGAACCCGATGCTCGGGTTCCGCGGGGCGTCCCGCTACCTCGAGCCCTCGTTCCGGGACTGCTTCGACCTCGAATGCGAGGCGCTCTCATTCGTGCGAAACGAGATGGGGCTGACCAACGTCAAGCTGATGATCCCCTTCGTGCGCACCCTGGACGAGGCCGCGGGCGTTATTGAACTGCTTGCCGAGAACGGGCTGCGCCGTGGGGAGAACGGCCTCGAGATCGTCATGATGTGCGAGCTGCCGGCCAATGCGCTGCTCGCCGACGAGTTCCTGGACTACTTCGACGGGTTCTCCATCGGCTCCAACGACATGACGCAGCTGGCGCTCGGCCTCGACCGCGACTCGGCGATCGTCGCCGGCGGCTTCGACGAGCGCGACCCGGCCGTGAAGAAGCTGCTCAGCATGGCGATCGCGGCCTGCAAGGCCCGCGGCAAGTATGTGGGCATCTGCGGTCAAGGCCCCAGCGACCACCCGGACTTTGCCGAGTGGCTCGTCGCCGAGGGCATCGACTCCGTGTCGCTGAACCCCGACACCGTGGTCGACACCTGGCTGCGGCTCGCCGGCGTGACCGCGGGCAGCAACCACTTCGGCACGGATGACGCCGCCACCGACCCCAAGGAGGCCTCGGCCGCCTGATCGGAGGTCGAGCTCGCCGAGCCCCGCGGGCGGCGCCCGAATCACCCGGGAACGTGCCACGCAGCTCGGCGCACTCCGGACATCCGTCGTCGGTGCCCAAACTCGGAGATTTTCACGACACGCCGCGAGATCAGGCCGCCCAGCCGGCGTTTCGGCAATTTCTCCGAGTTTGCGTAGCGACGGATGCAGCGGGCACCGGGCGTCAGAGCGGCCCGATCAGCTTGCCGGCGTCAGTAGACGTACGGCTGGGCGGGCTGGTCCGTGGGCGTGATCTCGCTCGGAACCAGGGCGATGGCCTCCTCGCTGCGGATGCTCGGGTTGGTGTCGAAACCGCTCTCGATGGCAACCCAGCTGTCGGTCGGGAATTCGTCCTGCCAGCCGGAGTAGTAGACGGGGATGCCGACCGGCTGCGCGTCGACCGCGCAGCAGGACACGACGAAGCGGGCCACGAAGAACACATTCTCGGGGTCGCTCGTGTCGGGCGTGACGAACCCGGTCACGGTCGCGGTCTTGTCGGCGAAGAAGTCCTCGCCGCCGCCTTGGCGCACCAACGAGGACCAGTCCCGCACGGTGAAGGTCGAGTAGTCGCCGCCGACGAGGTCGCTCGCCTCTTTCTGCGTGATGAGCGAGGTCGAGCCATTCAGGTCGCGCTTGGCGACCGTGGCCGTGGTCAGGGTCCCCGGCGGCAACACCAGGAGGCCCCCGGTGGCCGCGACGATGATCAGGATGCTGCCGGCCGACCAGAGCCACGCCCAGCGTCCTCCGTCGCCCTCAGGCAGCTCGTGCTCGTGCTCGTCTTCGGCTGCGGGCAGGAGAGCGAATGCGGCCACCACCAGCGCGGCGGCGATCACGGCCATCACCATGGTGAACACGAAGTACCGGGGTGGATGTAGAGCCCGAGCTGCCCGCTGACCCCCAGCCAGACCGTGGCCACAATGCCCACGATGCTGAGGAGCGCGCCCTGCCAGCGCCGCAGGAGCCGTCTAAACGACATAGTTGATCGCCAATCCGAGAACCGCGGAACAGAGAGCCACAATCAGGGTGAGTTGCATCAGGGTCTTAGCCGTGAAGGGCGTGCGCAGCAGGGCCAGCATCTTGATGTCGATCATCGGGCCGAAGACCAGGAAGGCCACGATGGCGCCGGGCATGAACGTCGCACCGAACGAGAGGATGAAGAAGGCGTCGACGTTGAAGCAGATCGAAACCACGAAGGCCAGGGCCATCAGCGCCAGCACGGACCAGGCCGGGTGGCTGCCGAGCGTCACGAGCACCTCGCGGGAGACGGCGGTCTGGATCAGCCCGGCCGGTCCGGCGCCGATAAAGAGCGCCGGCAACATCGCGCTGGTCTCCTTCGTGAACAGACCGGCGCTGCGCTTGATCTTCCCGTCGGCCGCGTCATGGTGGTCGCCGAGTGCACAGGCATCCTGAAACCGGGGAGCGAGCAGGGACTCGGGTTTCAGGTGCCGGCTGTAGATGTAGCAGATCAGGTTGGCGATCAGGAATCCGCCGGCGATGCGCCAGACCAGGATGCCACTGTCCCAACCGAGGTCACCGGGTTGAGGATCGGGGCCGCGAAGAGTAACGTCATCGATTCGCCGACCGTCAGCCCCTTGGCGATCAGGCCGCGCGCCAGAGGCACATTGCCGCACTCGCAAACCGGCAGCAGCATGCCCAGCAGCGAGAGTACGACCCGCCGGGCGACTGGGTTCTTCGGCAGGCGCCGCAGCAGGAACCCCTCCGGCAGCCAGGTCTGCACCACGATCGACAGCACGATGCCGAGGAAGACGAACGGCAGTGACTCGACCACCACGCTGATCGACAGGGTGACGAAGTCGCGGAAGGTGTCCGCCACGGTGTCGGCAGGGGCCGCGGCCGGGCCTCCGGCGCGCGGTGAAGGGCCGCGCGGCGATGGCCTGACTCATGGGTATATCTTGTCCTGTTTCGACTCGGTCGCGCTCGGGACAGGAAGCCATCGGCAGGAGGTTGGCGGGGGCATCCGTCGGTTAGCCGCACCAATCAGGGAGAAAACCGGACACGCTACGGCTGCTGGTGCCGCGGTCGAGGTCTACCAGGGTGGTCGTCATGCCCGAGAACGCGGGCAGGGTCGGGTAGTCGTCGCCGAGGCCGGCCGCCGGGATCGTCTCCACCGCGAGGTACTGGCCGTTCGGCGAGACGCAGAAGTCCCGCACGCGCGACGCGTCCGACGCGGGAGTGAACGCGACGCTCGAGTCGGCGGCGTCGGTGACGGCGATCAGGGAAGCCAGCTGGTTGCTGTCGCCGGTCTCCTGCAGAAATAGGCGGGCGTAGCGCCCCTGCTCGGTGAGGAGCACGAGCTTGCCGGGGTAGGCGCTCGCTTCGAGCAGGCTGGGCGCGAGGTCGAGTGTGGTCACGGCCCCGTCGGCGAGGTCGATCGTCGAGCCTTGGTCGGGGTCGGCGACGACGAGCGCGCGGGTGCCGGGAACGAATCCGCGCATCTCGTCGTGCTCGCCCAACGGGGTCAGCACGGCGTCGCCGAGCATGTCGATCAGGAACAGGGTCTGCCCGGCGTTCTGCACGACGAGAGAGGTGCTGTCCGGCACGAAGCGCAGGTCCATCACCGTCATCGGCAGGCCGTCCACCCCGGTGACCTCGGCCGGGAGGCCCGAGTACTCGGTCAGGTCGTAGACGAAGGGGGTGCGGTCGTAGCGGCGCCCCGCCGTCTCCGGGGCGCTGGTGAAGGTGTACGCGATCAGGGTTTTCGACGGGGAGGCCGCCAGGTTCTCGATCACGCCCGCGCCCGGCACGGGCACCTGCACGTTGTCCCCGCCCCCGAACGAGACCACCTCGAGGGTGGCCGTGTCGTCTTCGGCGAGCGTGACGGCGGCGAGGTGGTTCTCCAGGGCGACATACTGCTGTATGCGCGGGGCGCTGAACACGATGTCTCCGTCGCCCCGGCCCTGCAGGGTCGTGCGGCGCACGGTGTCGGGCCGCTTCGCGCCGGCGTCGTCCACCCGGCTGTCGCGCTGCAGCGCATAGATGTCGGCGTCCGGGGTCGTGAACTCGTATTCCAGGGTGGCGGTGGCGTCCTGGGTGATGCTCGCGACATCCGTCACCGTCACCGTATAGACGGTGTTGTAGCGCAGGATGCCGGCGAACTCCACCGTCAGGGCGCGGTCGGCGACACGAGCGGAGACCTCTGTAGCCGGGGACACCGTCACCTGGCCGGCTTGGACCTCGGCCAGCGGCTGGTTCGCGGTGAGCAGCAGGCGCGCATTGCCACGCGTGACGGCGGCGTCGAGGTTGATCTCGGCGGAGGCCAGGCGGGGACCCTGGCTGAAGTTGGCCATCGCGAGGCCCGCCACCAGCAGGACGAGCACCGCGACCGTGACCGAGAAGAGCTGTCGGAAACGCCGGCCCGCCAGCCGCACGGAGCGCGACCGATTCGCGGACGCGGGTGCGACCGAGAGCGCGCTCCGTTCGCGGTTCATCCTGTCAATTGTATCGGCCGATTTTCCGGGCGCGCCGGAGACCGGGGGATCAGGGCCGCGCAACCGGAGAAATCGGCGCAACGCCTTCGGGGGCATAGGATCGGGGGGAGTATTCAGGCGTATGCAGTCCTAGCCCTGGTCCGCAGCGTCGTCAATCGCATTCCTCGCCGCGTTGGCGCACATCACGTCGATCCCCCGATCGAGATCGTGATCATTTGACCGCTTCGATCAGACCTCCCACTGTCTCAGGACCTACCAAGCAAGGCATCAGTTATGACTTCTACGCGATTCCCCCTGTCGCGCGCGGAAACGCGCGCCCGGCTCCTGTCCATGCGCGGTGTACTCTTCGACCTCGACGGGGTGCTCACGCCCACCGCCGATGTTCACATGGCCGCCTGGTCGCGCCTGTTCACCCGCTTTCTCGAGGACCAGGGAGTGAGCCCCGCCTACAGCGACGCCGACTACTTCCAGTACATCGATGGCAAGCCCCGCTATGACGGCGTGCGGTCGCTGCTCGCCTCCCGGGGCATCCAGCTGCCCGACGGCGACCCGACGGACGCCCCGGAGCGCAACACCGTCTGCGGCCTCGGCAACCGCAAGAACGAGGCCTTCAACGAGACCCTCGCCGAAAGTGGCGTCACGCCCTACCCGGGATCGATCGAGTTCCTCGACTACGTCGTGGCCGCCGGCCTCGCCGTGGCCGTCGTCACCAGCTCGCGCAACGGGGAGAAGACCCTCGCGGCAGCCGGCATTCGCGGACGCTTCGAAATCGTCGTCGATGGCCTGCTCTCGGCCGAGCGTGGCCTGGCCGGCAAGCCGGCCCCCGACACCTATGAGCTCGGCGCGGAACTGCTCGGCCTCGATGCGGCCCAGTGCGTCGTCGTCGAAGACGCGCACTCGGGCATCCAGGCCGGCCGCGCCGGCAACTTCGGCCTCGTGCTCGGAGTGGACCGCGGCGTGGGCACGCAGACCCTGCTCCACGCCGGGGCCGACGTCGTCGTCCCCGACCTGCACGAGCTGCTCCCCAACGTCGAAACGGAGGCCGGAGAATGAACCGGATCACCGACACGAACGACCCGCTCGACCGCAACCGATTTCCGATCGACGAGTGGGCCCTGGTCGAGAAGGACTTCTCCGGTGACGACATGGGACGCACCGAGACGCTGTTCGCCACCGGCAACGGGTACCTCGGCCTGCGCGGCAACGTGGACGAGGGCCGGGACGGCCACGCCCACGGCACGTTCATCAACGGGTTCCACGAGACCTGGCAGATCCGGCACGCGGAAGAGGCCTTCGGCTTCGCGCGCGTCGGGCAGACGATCGTCAACGCGCCGGATGCCAAGATCATTCGCATTTACGTCGACGACGAGCCGCTCGTCCTGACCCTCGCGGATCTGCTCAGCTATGAGCGCCGCCTCGACTTCGCCGGCGGCATCCTCTCCCGATCCCTCGAATGGCGCACGCCCTCGGGCAAGCGCGTGCTGATCCAGTCGCGCCGCCTGGTGTCGTTCACGGAACGCCACCTCGCGATCCTCGAGTACGAGGTCACCATGCTGGACGCCGACGCGTCGGTCGTGATCTCCAGCCAGATCCTCAACCGCCAGGACGGCATCGGCGAGTACGACGCCCCGAAGCCCACCAACGGCAAGGACTTCGACCCGCGTAGGGCCGAGTCGTTCACCGACCGGGTGCTGCGCCCCCGCTTCAAACGGGCATCCGAGGGCCGCTACATCCTCGGCTTCCGCTGCACGAACTCGGGCATGACCATCGCCTGCGCCGCCGACCACCAGCTTGAGACGCTCAATGAGTACGACGAGGCCTCGCACATCGGCGACGACCTCGCCAAGCACGTCTACCGCATCAAGGCCAAGCAGGGCCAGTCCATCCGACTGACCAAGACCCTCAGCTACCACACCTCCACCGGCGTGCCCACGCACGAGCTCGCCGACCGGTGCGACCGCACGCTCGACCGCGCCGTCGCAGCCGGAACCGAGCAGTACGTCGCCGAGCAGCGCGACTGGCTCACCGCTTTCTGGGCGCGCACGGATGTCGAACTCGCCGGCCAGCCTGCCCTCCAGCAGGCCACCCGCTGGAACTTCTTCCAGCTCGCGCAGGCGTCCATGCGAGCCGACGGCCAGGGCGTGTCCGCGAAGGGCGTGTCCGGATCCGGCTACGGCGGCCACTATTTCTGGGACACGGAAGTGTACGTGCTCCCCTTCCTGACCTACACGTCGCCGAACGCCGCGCGCAACGCGCTGCGGTTCCGGCACGCGATGCTCGAGCACGCCAGGGTGCGCGCCACCGAACTGAACCAGCTGGGCGCGCTGTTCCCGTGGCGCACGATCAACGGCCTGGAGTCGTCCGCGTACTACGCCGCCGGCACCGCGCAGTATCACATCGACGCTGACATCTCCTATGCGCTGACCCAGTACGTGTCGGCCACCGGCGATGAGGACTTCCTCTCCCGCGAGGCCATCGACATCCTGGTGGAGACGGCGCGCATGTGGGCCGATCTCGGCTTCTGGCGCGGCAACGGCAACGACGTCTTCCACATCCACGGCGTCACCGGGCCCGACGAGTACACGACTGTCGTCAACGACAACCTCTACACGAACATCATGGCCCGCTCGAACCTGCGGGACGCGGTCACCAGTGTGCGCAGACTGCGCGAGGTCGACATCGCCTCCTACGACTTCATGGTCGCCCGCCTCGGACTCGGCGAGGCCGAGATCATCGAGTGGTCGTTCGCCGCGGAAGCAATGCACATCCCCTTTGACAAGACCCTGGGCATCCACCCGCAGGACGCGCAGTTCCTGGAGAAGGAACGTTGGGACCTCTCGCAGACGCCGCCCGCCAACCGCCCGCTGCTGCTGCACTACCACCCCCTCGTGATCTACCGCTTCCAGGTGCTCAAGCAGGCGGATGTCGTGCTCGCCCTCCTGCTGCAGGGTGACCAGTTCACGCCGGAGCAGAAACGTGCCGACTTCGACTACTACGACCCGATCACCACGGGTGACTCGACGCTGTCCGACGTCGTGCAGTCGATCATCGCGGCCGAGGTCGGCTACCACGAGCTGGCGCTCAAATACTTCACCTCGGGCCTGTTCGTCGACCTCGCCGATCTGCACCACAACGCGGCGGACGGCGTTCACGTGGCATCCGCCGGCGGTGTCTGGAGCGCGCTCGTCTACGGCTTCGGCGGCATGCGCGACCACGGCGGCAAGATCACCCTCGACCCGCGACTGCCTGAGACCTGGGAGGCGCTGACCTTCCGCGTCACGCTCCGGGGAACCCGGCTGCGCGTGGACGTGCGTCAGAGCGAGGTCAACCTCACGATCGAGGAGGGCGTCGACGTCATGCTGTCCGTGCGCGGTGTTTCCGTCATCGTGCGGATGGGCCTGCCCATCACGGTCGCGCTGACCCACCAGGGCCCGCGCGACCCGGGGGCACCCTCTCGGACCTTGGTCGAGGGCGGGCGACGGGCCGACGGCACCGTCATCACGTCCTCGATCCCGACGATCGCGCACGCCACCGAGTTCCTGGAGCCGAACGACTAGTTCGCTTCCGCGGGGAGGGCCCCGGCACATCGTCGGGGGCCCTCCCTCGTTTCAAGCCCTGGCCCCGGCCCCGGCCCCTCGTCCGTCGCCCTGGCCCTAACCAATTCGACGGAGATTTCGCGATAGTGACCGCATTTCACATGAAATAGGTCGATTTTCGTCAAAATCTCCGTCGAATTCGTTCGCGGCGTCGGCAGGCCAGTGCCCGGGGAGCCGGGAACCGGGACTGCTACCGAGTTACAGCGCCGCCTGGATGGCCGCCGCGTAGGCCTGGTAGCCGGCGGGGGTCGGGTGGAAGGCATCCGGACCGGCGAAGTAGACCCACGAGTCGACGTCTCCGATGCCGTGGCCCGCGAAAGCCGCGGACACGTCGACGTATTCGAAGCTGGAGTTCGGTCGGATTGCCTGGGCCTGGGCTACGACGCCCTGGATGGTCTGGTTTAGCAGCATGGTTGCCCCGTTGAGCTGGGCGATCAGCGGGTCAGCCGAGGGGGCAAAGAGCAGCGGGTAGCCGGTGACGACCACGTGGGCATTCGGGGCGGCCGCCGCGACGCGTGCGTAGGTGTCGGCCAGACGGGCTGTAAGCTCGCCGGAATAGATCAGGGCGCCGGCGGTGGAGATGGCGTTCCCGCACGCGACCGGATCCGCGGACGCGCACGCCGCCGCCACGCCGGCCACATTCAGATCGTTGCCGCCCACGGTAAGTGTCACCAGGGTGGTCCCCCGGTTCAGGGACGACAGCTGCGTGGTGGTCACAGTCCCGGTGGTGGCCAGGCTGCAACTGACGTTGCGCAGCAGGTTTGTGCCCTTCACCGCGTCCAGAAGGGCGGGGTAGCCGCTCGGGCTCTGCAGGCAGCTGTCCACGTAGCCACCGCCGCCTTGCCCAGCCGCGTAGGAGTCGCCCAAGGCGACGTATTTGTTGGCCGGGGCCGTGGGTGCGGCGGATGCCGGTAGAGCACCGGCGGCAAGCACGCCCGAGGCGGCGAGGATGGCGGCGAGGACGCTGGACAGGAGTCGGATTCGGGGTTTCATGGCCCGACTTTACTCGGATCTGCGCTCTAGGTGCAGGGTTGATTTCGGCACGACCTCAGCGACTCCCGGAAAGCGGCCTGGCGCTCAGCCAGCTCGGCTTTCTGGGCCGCCCGTGCTCACGGTGCCGACCTCACCAATTCGACGGAGATTTTGCCGGGATCACCCCGATCGGTGCGAAAAACCGGGTTCTGGAGCAAAATCTCCGTCGAATTGGTTCACGCGCTCAAGGGATTGAATCGCGCGTCAGGCGACGAGAACGTCAGGCGGTAAGGGGCACGTAGCGGTAATACTCGATGCCCTGGTCGTAGAAGTCGGGGCCGTTCGCGGTGCCGAGGTGGTCGACGACGAACTGGTCCTCGGCCGGGGCCGGCACGAGGTCACCGGGGCGCCCCTCGTGCAGCGCGATGTACTGCGCCTCGGTCAGGTCGACCGGGCCGTGCAGGGCGGTCTCGAAGTTGATGCGTGCGGCGGCGGCCTGCCAACCCTCGGCGACCCGCATCGGGAGAGCCTCGGCGGCGTCGCCGCTGCCGTAGCCGAGCGCCAACCACTCCTGGCCGGCGAGCTCGAGGCCCTCCGTCAGTGCGTGCTGCAGACCGGATGCGAGCCACGCCGGCAGGGCGGCCGTGTAGAGGTTGCCCAGGTCGCGCATGGCGTCCGAGCCGAGGCCGAGCTTCTCGCTGACCAGGGTGTTCCAGACTTCGGTGCTTCGCAGGTGCTGGCGCAGGCGGCGGGACAGCGGGAAGACGTCACCGATGATCTCGCCGATGTCGGCCCCGTTTCCGTGGAACGGCGAGGGTGCGCACATCTCGGCGAGCAGGAGGTCGGCGTCGATCCCGGCATCCGCGCAGTGCGCGCGCAGCTGGTCGCGGCCCGATTCCTTGTCGGCCGCGAGCGTGAACAGGTAGGCCATCACCCAGCCGGTCGCCGGCATCTGGTGGTACGGGCGGTGCATGAACACCCGGTCGACCTCGTTGAAGTAATCGAGGGAATTGCCGGGGCGCTTTCCCAGCATGGCCGCCATCGCGTGGTGGGTGGCGTCGATGTAGCAGCTGGTCGAGTACCGGCCATTGAACACGGGCAGGTCCTGCATCTGCCCGTCGTCGCGGGGCGGCTGCCCGCGGAAGCGCGCGAACGGCTTGCGGAAGTCCGCCACCCGGTAGTCGGAGTCGCTGCCGGACCCGGCCAGATTTACTTCCAGCAGTCGGGCCTCGCTTTCCAGGAGCACAGCGACGGCGCCTGCACCTTGGGTGGGCTCGCCGCTGCCGCCGCGAGCGTATTCGGCGATGTCGGCGGAGACGACGATGGCCTGGCGGCCCACGCCATCCGTCGCCAGGTAGCGCAGGGCGGCCTTGATGCCGTAGACGCCGGCGAGGCAGGCCTGCTTGAACTCGGGCACCTCGCAGTCGCGCGCGAGCAGCGGCATGCCATGGGCGGTGAGGGCGTCGTTGACCATGCCCTTGACGATGACCGCACCGGCCGAGTTGTCGCTGCTGGATTCGGTGCCGAGGGCCAGGAGGCCGACCTGACCGGGGTCGATGTCGTAGTCGCGGATCAAACGCCACACCGCGTTCGCCGCGAGCGTGTAGACACTCTGGCCCGGGCCGCGCATGCGGAAGCTGCGTCCAACGACGTTCCGGACCTTCCCCCACGGCTGGTCGTTCCAGTCGCACCAGGCTTCGAGCTGCACCCGGTAGGGCGGCACGAACAGGGAGAATCCACTAATTCCAGGCGTCAACAGTTCCCTCTTCAGGTTTGGCGTGGTTGTTCACCCACACCGGGTCTCAAACGCACCACTCCATTATCAACGGATCGGTTGGTGAAAGTGGTGACCAGGAGCAGATCGTCAGGCGGAACCGACCCGATCACGGCGGTGCGGCCCCCCGGGAAGCGACTAAAATCGAGTGAACCCGATCGGAGCACCACTGTGGACCAACCCATCGATGGTGGCGCCACCGCCGTGGCCCGCGCGCACAGCAACATCGCCCTCGTCAAATACTGGGGCAAGCGCGACGCCGCCCTGAACACGCCCGCGGTCGGCTCCATCTCGGTCACGCTCGACGCGCTCTACACCGACACCCGCGTCACCTTCACGCCCGGTCTGGTCGCCGATGAACTGTGGCTGGCCGGATGCCGCATCGAGGCCACGCGCATCAGTCACGTTCTCGACCTGGTGCGTGGGCATGCCGCCAGCATGGGCCTGTCCGTCGCCGGACTGAACGCCATCGTGACGTCGACGAACAACTTTCCGACCGGGGCCGGCCTCGCCTCGTCGGCATCCGGCTTCGCCGCCCTCGCGGTTGCCGCGTCCGGCGCCGCCGGCCTCACCCTGGCCGACCGCGAACTGTCGATCCTAGCCCGGCACGGCTCGGGCTCGGCCGCCCGCTCGATCTTCGGCGGCTTCGCCGAGATGCACGCCGGCACCGCCGCCGACGGATCGGACGCCTACGCGGAAGAGCTGCTCGACCGGGCGGGCTGGCCGCTGGCGGTCGTCGTGGCGATCACCGAGCACGGAGAGAAATCGATAAATTCCACTATCGGCATGAACGAGAGCAAGGCCTCCTCGCCGTTCTACCAGGCCTGGCTTGACTCGGCCGACGACGACCTCAACGAGATGCGCTCCGCCATCCGTGACCGCGATTTCGCCCGGCTCGGGCAGCTCTCCGAGTACAACTGCCTCAAACTGCACGCCCTGATGCTCACGACCCGACCCGCACTGATCTATTGGAACGCCGCGACCGTCGCCGCGATGCACGCCGTGGCGGGTCTTCGCGCCCAGGGCGTGCCGGCCTATTTCACCATCGACGCCGGGCCGCAAGTCAAGGTGCTCTGCCTGCCCGGCGACGCCGCCGCGGTTCAGCGAGCGATGGTGCTCGTGCCCGGGGTGCTCGAGGCGCGCATCAGCGCGCTCGGCCCGGCCGCCTGCCGGCTGGAATGACCATGGCGACGACTCTGCCGACGCCTCCGCCGAAGCCGACGATCCGGGCGTCCGCGCCCGGCAAGCTCTTCCTGCTGGGCGAGTACGCCGTGCTCGAGGGCGCGCCGGCCCTGCTCACCTCCGTCGACCGACGCGTAGAGGTGACGGTCGACGAGTCACCCACGGGCTCCTGGCAGGTCAGCGCGTCCAATTTGGGCATCCGGAACCTGGTGTTGGGCACGGATGGCGCCCTCCCGGCCGGGCTCACCGACCAGCAGCGCGACCACCTCCGCGTCTTCGACCAGGTGCGCGTCGCCGTGCAGGCCGCTGCGCTGCGGGCGCGGGTGCTGCCGCAGAGTCAGACCCCGCTCGCCATCACCATTGACAGCAGCGCGCTGTCCCGGGGCGGCCACAAGCTCGGCCTCGGTTCCAGCGCCGCCACCGCCGCCGGCCTGACCGACGCCCTGGCCCGCGCCCTGGGCCTGACGCTCGACCGGAACGAGCTGTTCCGCCTGGCCCACGCCGCCCACCGCAGCGCGCAGAACGGCGCCGGCAGCGGCGGAGACGTGGCCGCGAGCGTGCACGGCGGGTTGATCCGCTATGCCCCGGGTGCCGCAGTGGTGCCTCTGCGCTGGCCGGAGGAGCTCTGCATCTCGGCCGTCGTCACCGGCGAGGGTGCGCTGACCACCCGCCTGGTGGGCCGCGTGGCCGACTACGCCGCCGAGAACCCTGCCCGGCACCGGGCCGACCTCGACCGGCTGAAACACCTCGCCGAACAGGCCGAGGCGGCGCTGGCCAGCCCGGCCGATTTCCTGCGCCTCGCCTCCGACTACTTCGCGGCGCTCACCCAACTCGACGCGCATGCCCAGGCCGGCATCGTGAGCGAGCGACACCGTGAACTGCACGCCCTCGCCCGGCGCGAGGGCGGCATCTTCAAGACCAGCGGGGCCGGCGGCGGAGACGTCGGTCTGGCCTTTAGCTACGCTGGAGAACCCACCGAGCGACTCGCCAGGGCACTCGCCCGGGCCGGGGCCGCCATCGTCCCGCTCGGCTTCTTCGCCGCCGGCCTACAGGGAGGCACCGCGTCATGAGCCGGTCCCGCATCCCCCGCTTCTACCAGTTGTCGGTCAGTGAACGCATCGCGCTCCTCCGGCAACGTGGTGTCCTGTCGACGGATGCCGCCGCGCACCTCGCAGACGGAACGTCCGCCCTCGACGTGGCGGCCGCCGACCGGTTGATCGAGAACGTGATCGGCGTCTTCTCAATGCCGATGGGACTCGGCCTGAACTTCCAGATCAACGGCCGGGACCACCTGGTGCCGATGGTGGTCGAAGAGCCCTCCATCGTCGCCGCGGTCAGCTCCGCGGCCCGGCTGGTGCGCCAGGCCGGCGGGTTCACGAGCGTCACCGACGAGCCGCTGCTGATCGGCCAGATCCAGGTCGTCGACCTTATCGACCCCGAGCGCGCCCGGGCTGACCTGCTCGCGCGCGGCGACGAGCTCGTGGCGCTGGCCGACAGCGGGCATCCGAAAATGGTGGCGCGCGGCGGCGGCGCCCGCGGCATCGAGGTCTTCCTGCGCGGTGCGACGGCGCAGAACGGCGAACTGCTCGTCGTGCACCTGCTGGTCGACACCCGCGATGCGATGGGCGCCAATGTCGTCAACTCGATGTGCGAACGGCTCGCCCCACTGGTCGAGGAGATCAGCGGCGGCCGCGTGTTCCTGCGCATCCTCTCCAACCTCACCGACCGGGCCCTGGTGCGCGCCCGTGCCGTGATCCCGCACGCGCTGCTCGAGACCGCCGACTTCCCCGGCGAACGCGTGCGCGACGGTATCGTGCTCGCAAACGAGTTCGCGGCCATGGATCCCTACCGGGCCACCACGCACAACAAGGGCATCATGAACGGCATCGACGCCGTCGCCCTCGCCACCGGCAACGACTGGCGGGCGATCGAGGCGGCGGCCCACGCCTACGCCGGCCGCGGCGACGGCTACGGCCCGCTCACCACCTGGAGCGTGAACGACGCCGGCGATCTCGTGGGCGAACTGACCATCCCGTTGAAGGTCGGCACGGTCGGCGGCCAGGTGGAGTCGAACCCGGCCGTACGGCTCGCCCACACGATCCTCGGGGTGTCTTCAGCGGCCGAGCTGGCCGAGGTGATGGCCGCCGTGGGGCTGGCCCAAAATCTGGCCGCCCTCAAGGCCCTGTCGACCAACGGCATCCAGCACGGCCACATGCGCCTGCACGCGCGGGCCGTGGCGGCTGCCGCCGGCGCCAGTGGACCCCGGTTCGAGGAGGTCGTCGAGAGGCTCATTACCGACGGCGAGATCAAGGTGTGGAAGGCGCGCCAGATCATGCAGGCCCTCGAAGAGAGCAGCGACGGCGACCGGGCCATTGAGCCGGCCGCGCCGGTTGCCGGGTACGGCACCGCCGCCGTCGTCGCCTTGCCCGCGGCTCACCCCGCACCCACGGCCACCCTTACGCCCAGCGCTTCCGCCACGTGCGCTGCTGCCCTCACCCCCGGCGCCCCCGGCCCGGATGCCCACCTCGGCTACGGCAAAATCATCCTGATGGGCGAGCATTCCGTCGTCTACGGCTACCACGCGATCGCCGCGCCGATCGGTCTGTCGGTGCGCGCGCAGGTTACCCGCCAGACGTCGCTCCGCAAACCGGTCATCGCCGACTGGGACGTCGACGGCTCGGTGCGCGAACCGATCCGAGCAGACCTCTCGCACCGGGTGGCGGCGCTGATCGTCACCCGGCTCGGCGTGTCCGACGCCGGCCTTCGGGTCGACGTGTTCTCTCACCTGCCGCGCGCCAGCGGCCTGGGTGCCTCCGCCGCGTTCGCGGTGGCATTGATCCGCGCCGTCGCCGACAGCTTCCAGCTCACGATCAGCGACGCCGAGGTCTCGAGCCTCGCCTTCGAGTGCGAACAGATCGTGCATGGCACCCCGTCGGGCATCGACAACACCGTCGCCACCTTCGGCCGGTCGGTTCTTTTCCAGAGATCGGATGCCCCGGGCGGCCACACGATCCGCGACATCTTCACTCCCCACCCGATCCCCATCGTCATCGGGCTGTCCGGGGTGGAGTCGCTGACGAAGCAGACCGTGGGCCTCGTGCGCAGCGCCTGGCAGCGCAACCCCGCGCGCTACGACGCTATCTTCAGCCAGATCGACGGGCTGGTGTTGGCCGGGGTAGACGCGCTCCGCCGCGGCGACATCGCCGAGCTCGGCGAACTGATGAACATCAATCAGGGACTGCTCAACGCGCTACAGGTGTCGAGCCCGGAGA
The DNA here is from genome assembly GCF_002929635.1 of Cryobacterium sp. M25. Lineage (NCBI taxonomy): Bacteria > Bacillati > Actinomycetota > Actinomycetes > Micrococcales > Microbacteriaceae > Cryobacterium > Cryobacterium sp. M25. The sequence continues at coordinate 27,044 of NZ_PJJU01000053.1, forward strand.
TCGAGTCACTCGTGGCGATCGCCCGCCGCGCCGGCGCCCTCGGAGCGAAGCTGACCGGTGGCGGGGGCGGCGGCGCCATGATCGCTATCGCCGAACCCGGCGGCACCGAACCGATCATCACCGCAATGCGCAGCGCCGGCTACACGACCTACCTCACCGAGATTCGCTGAGCACCCGAAATTCGAACCTGTATTCGAGGTATTCGGAGCTGGGCATCTCGTCATTCCCGACAGCAATAAACGGCGATTATGGCAGTCGTCCACAGGTCTCACGCGAAGTTATCCACATCGGGCATTCCAGTAATTATGCGGGCAACAGCCACATTTCACGCTGCTGTCCACAGGGTTATCCACAAGGCTGCGGATAGACGTATCTTCGACGTCTGCCGGGCCGGCCTGCCCGCCTCGCGGCGCAGGTCTCAATCGGCGGCCCTACGGCGGGCCCACGCGCCCCGGCCACAGGTCGACACCCAAACCGTTCTCCAGACGGGCCACGGTCGCCAGGTCCGGCCAGGACCGCCCGTGCAGCACCGAGAGCAGTGTCGTGTGGTCGAGCCCGGCATCGCGCGCCGCGGCGCGCACGCTCCGCTCGCCGATTGCGGCCTGCACGTTCACCGCGAACTGACGGGCCACCTCGCCGACGGCGCCCGCCGACGGCACGTCGGGCCACCCCACCACGAGGTCACGGGGAGCAGGTCGCGCCGGTCTGGACATAGCCCGAGCGTAGACGACGGATGTCCCCCTCGGATCGCCCACCCCAACCCGTCAGTCGAATCCACGGTGGTCGGGCTGGTCGAGACCCGGTGAGCCGCTCTCTGAACTTGTGAACAAATCTTCGAAATAAACACTGAATCGAGTCGACAAATAGTGACAGACTCTCGACTCTGTGTTCGCTTTGAGGTATCCTCGTATCATGATCGATCTCGCGGATGACCTCAGGCAAGCGGCCGATGCCGTCGCCCTGCTGGGCTCCTCGAGCGCCGACTATGAGGCGCTGGCTGATGCCGCAGTGTTGTCCGGTCAGAAGCAGATCGCGGCGGCTCGCCGCCTGCTCGACACCCGCGCCGCGTGGATGGCCGGCACCATCGCCCGCCGGTCCCGGCCGGAGTTGGGCCACTCCGGGTTGGCGGCGCAGCAGGGGTTTCTCTCGCCGGAGGCCCTCATCCAGAAGTGGACCGGCTCCTCGAAGGGCAACGCCTACAAAATGGTCGCCGTCGGCACCATGATGGCTGATGCCGAAGCAGCCGAGAAGCAGGTCGAGGCGGCGCTCTCCTCGCCCGACAGGGATGCCGCCGAGGTCGCCGAGTTCGAGGCGAAGGTGCCGTGGCAGGCGCCGATCGCCCGGGCCGTCACCGCCGGCACCCTCTCCGTCGACGCGGCCGAGTCGATCCGCGCGGGGCTCGGCCAGATCGACGCCTCGGTCACCGCCGAGAAGCTCGCGGTGGCGCTGGAGGCGCTCCTGGCGGAGGCGTCGTCACTGAATGCCGATCAGGTCTTCAAACGGGCGAGACGGATGCGCGACCAGCTTGACGAGGCCGGCATCGCCGCCCGGGAGAAGCAGGCCTACGACGACCGCTACCTGCGGGTCTACCGGCTGGGCAACGGCAACGTACGACTCAGCGGGCTGTTTGCCCCCGAAGACGGCGAGTTCATGCTCTCCACGTTCGACTCGATCACGGGCCCGCGCCGCGGCGGGGTTCGATTCGTGGACGCGCAGCGGGCGGCCTGGGCCAAGAAGATGCAAGACGACCCCCGCACGACCGAACAGATCGCCGCTGACTCCCTGGTGCAGCTGCTGAAGATCGCCGGCGAGGCCGACCCGGGCCGGGTCTTCGGCGGGCGCCGCCCCTCGGTGCGCGTGATCGTGACCGAAAAGGCGCTCAAGACGGGCCAGGCAGGCCAGGCCGAGCAGGTCAACGAACACGGGCCGGCCGAACCCGCCGCTCACGGGCAGATCGAGGGCAACCCTCTCCCCATCTCCCAGGAAACCATCGACCGGCTGCTCTGCGACACCGGCACCCGCGGCATCAAATTCGACGACAACGGCCAGATCATCAACGTCGGCCGCGACGAACGACTCTTCACGGAGAAACAGCGCGCCGCGATGGCCGTGCGTGACGGCGGATGCCTCTGGATCGACTGCGACAGATCACCGGCCTGGAGCGAAGCCCACCACATCAACGAGTGGTTGAAAGGCAACGGCTACACCGACCTCGCCGACGGGGTACTCCTCTGTCATCCGCACCATCTGCTGCTGCACAACCAGCATTGGACGATCAGCCGCACCGGAACTCAGCATTGGCTGCGGCCACCGGTGGAGGTTGACCCGAAGCAGACACTGATCGCTCTGCCGAGCAAGCGGGCGAACCTGTAGGGCGGGACGGGTCACCGGGTCTCGACGGGCTCGACCACCGGGGCTGAAACCACCGGAACGACAAAAGGCCCCCAATCTCTCGGCGGCCTTTCTGTCCGACTGGGTGGGCGGCAATCAACCCATCGTGTTCGCTGTGGGTTGATTGCAAAACTCAAAACTTCGGCCTGACCCCGTGTGCTGGTTGCGTAGTTCCTCGCGATTCTTCTGCATGATCTTGCCGATCCTCTGGCGTTCGACGAAAATCTTCTGAAAATTCGTGGAATCGAGGGACACGCCTCCGCTGGCTCCACCGCGCTGTAGCGCCCGCGAGCGCCACGAAAGCTGGAACGCCTTCCTGAACCGCCTACACTTGTGTGCGGTGTGGTGCAGTTTCTGGTCATCGACGATGTCTTTCGCGTCGCGCAGTGACCGGGCAAGGCGGTCGAGCTTGGTGACCACAAGCGTGTCCCCGGCCCGGCATGCAGCCAGCGCTTCTCGTAATCCTGGCCGCGCCCGGTTCGTGCCGGTCACCCTTGATCGGTGAACGTCCGGCTATCGGGCACCCGGTAGATATAGATCCAGCACATACGTCGGCGACGGACGTCCCAACAGCGAATGCTGGAATGGATGTGCGCCAACTCACCGGTGACGACCTGGAACTCATTGCGAGAGCGGAAGAGGCAATTGATGCCAACGCGGACGTTGAAGGCGGGGTACACACAGTCGGGGCTGCCGTTTGTGATGCCACGGGACATATCCACGTCGGCGTCAACGTTTATCATTTCACGGGTGGCTCTTGTGCTGAGCTCGTCGCGCTGGGATCAGCACGAACCTCCGGAGCGCGAGCTAACGGCGATTGTCGCCGTGGGCGACAGTGGGCGTGGCGTGAAAGCCCCGTGCGGCCGCGATCGCCAAGTTCTTGCCGAAGAGAAAGCGACCGCTGATGCGGCGAGCTCGGTTGCTGGCTAGTTCGACCATGAGTTGTCACGAGACGGCCGGGTGCCTCACGAACGGATAGTTTCCCATAACGCCGTTGACAGTTCCTGATGAGGCAATCCGACCGAGCTGTGGTTCTGCGGCGTGGACCCGACCTTTTCACCTTGCTGCTGCGTGGGGAAAAATTTGTCTGTACAACCACGATCCGAGACACCAATGGGTCGTGGTGAGAATTGTACCGCCGAGAGCGACCATTCCTCCCAGCACGATTCCCAGCGCTGATAATCCGAAATAGAGGGACAAGGCCGCACCTGCAAGTAGCACGGTGGACAGCAGGTAGGAAAACCGTCGTGGACTCGGCGTGGGGGGAAGCGCCGGAGCGCGAAACATATGGCGAACGACCAAGTTATAGACCAGATCGAGAATCATGCCACGGGGGAATAGTGCCCCTGTGAGAGGAACGATTGCACCCAATCCAAGAATGATAGGCGACTGCAAAATCAATCCGAGAACGATCAAGACAGTGCCCACTGCCGGTGTGAATCGTAGGGGCCATGCGTAACAAGACTTGGCGTCATCATCGAGGCCTCCGAATCCCTGCTTATCCAGATTGGTCTTCGTTAGTTCTCTCAGTGCCGCCATCTTCGATTCCTTAATGCTGGCCATAGGCAACCCCATTTTCGCAGACAGGGGCTATTCGTCTTTTCTTAAAAATCTCAGTGTTCCTAGGATATCGAGCCCCTGCCTCCGGCCCGGCGATGAGTGTTCACTCCCACTCCCGGCACCTACATGGCAATCGACCGTGCCAGCGGCAAGCGCGTTACCAGCCCCGTCACACCAGCGACCGTCACCATCCCGATGGATGCCGGAGCCCCAGCCGAACGGAATCAGGACCCCCGGTTGGCTGTGAAGCACCTCCAGAAGTTCGCCTTCAATTACCTCGCGGCGACCATCGCCGCCGTGTCATCGAACTTGCGGAAGATATTCGACTTCTTCGTGAAGACCGCGGAACGTGACAGCGGCGAGAGTCTCTCCCGAGAACGCCGACGCAAAGAAGCCACCGGAACACCGCTGAATAAACACAGCGCACTTCCCTCCCTGGCGCCGCCGCAGTAGCGGGAACCTCCGCCAATTCCGAACGTCACCCCGCGCGCCGAACGCTTCAGCCTGCCTACCAGCAGGCTGATTGGCGTTTAACCCGCGAATTACCGAGCGGCGAACGGCGAAACCGCTCCTGAAATCGCTCGGACTCGTTAAAAGCAGGAGGCCGGCTGAGCATTTCTGCTCAACCGACCTCTTCGCCTGGATTTCCTGAAACACCCACTGTGCGCGAGGGGGGACTTGAACCCCCACGTCCTTTCGAACACTGGCACCTGAAGCCAGCGCGTCTGCCAATTCCGCCACTCGCGCGAACTTAGGCAGATTAGCACTTTCCGAGGGCACAACGCCATTCGAGACAGGCAGGCCGCGCGAACACAGGTCTGCGCGGCGTGGCGAACATCCTGAACACGCGCCCGATATGCGCCCGACATAACGACCCGGACTGGCTCCCGTAGGATGACAACCCTTACCGGGTATTGCCCGGCGGGTGAGTTAACACTTGGGACAAGTAACATGCTCATAGCCGAAAGGATCGGATCGGGAGACCTGTGGGCATTCTGGATAGTTTTGAAAAGGGTCTCGAACGCGCCGTCAACGGTGCGTTCGCCAAGACCTTCAGGTCGGGGCTGCAGCCGGTTGAAATCACCTCAGCACTGCGTCGCGAACTCGACACAAAAGCAGCGGTCGTGTCCCGCGATCGCATTCTCGCGCCCAATCGCTTCACGGTGCGAATGAGCCATGCCGACTTCCAGCGCATGTCCGCCCTTGGCCAGACCCTCCTCGACGAACTCACCGAACTCGTGCAGCTGCACGGCCGCGAGCAGCGTTACCAGTTCGCCGGCGGCATCTCGATCACCCTGTCCGCGGATCGCGGCCTCAGTGAGGGCATGGTCCAGATCGACTCCAGCACGATCAAGGGCAGCGTCGCCTGGATCCCCGTGGTCGAGGTCAACGGCAAGCGCTACCCCCTGACGCAGTCGCACACCGTCATCGGCCGCGGGAGCGACGCCGACATCACCATCGACGACTCCGGCACCTCTCGCCGGCATGTCGAGATCCTCTGGGACGGCTCCCGTGCCCAGGTGCGCGACCTCGGCTCGACAAACGGCTCCCAGCTCAACGGTTCACCGGTAACGCAGGCCATCCTCGAGCCCGATTCCGTCGTCACCATCGGCCGCACCCGCATCGTCTTCCGGGTCATCGCGCAGGCATCCTCTTCCGAGCCGGTGACCGAGCGTCGCCGCGACGGCGGCCGCGAACGTCACGACATGGACGGATTCTGGGGACCCACCGCATGAGCGTCAGCGAGCTCACCCTGCTGGTGCTGCGCCTCGGCTTCCTGCTGGTGCTCTGGCTCTTCATCTTCGGCATCGTCTATGCCCTGCGCAGCGACCTGTTCGGCCAGCGCGCCCGCAAGATGCAGGCGGATGTCGCTGGCTCGGCCGGCGCGCCCGCCGCGTTCCCGAGCGCCACGCCCGTGCCGAGCGCCACCCAGCCTCCCGCCGCCGCAGCCTCCGCGCCGACGGAGCAGTTCACGGCTCGGCCGAGCCCGGCGTTCACCGCCGTGGACGACAAGGCCACCAGCCAGAACGCGACCCGCCTCGTGATCACCTCCGGCCCGAAGTCCGGCACCGAGTTCCCGCTCACCGGCGACTCGATCACGATCGGGCGGTCGGGCGACTCGAGCCTCGTCATCCGTGACGACTACACGTCCACCCACCACGCGCGTCTGATGCTCTGGCATGACAAGTGGATGATCCAGGATCTCGATTCGACCAACGGCACCTTCCTGGACGGCAACCGTTTGGCCGTGCCGACCCCGGTCCCCCTGAACACCACCGTCAAGATCGGCGCAACCAGCTTCGAGCTTCGGCGGTAGCTGCATGGCGACAGTCAGTCACAGCGCGGCCACGTCCCACGTTGGAAAGATTCGGTCCAACAACCAGGACTCCGGTTATTCCGGGCGCCATCTCTTCCTGGTTGCCGACGGCATGGGCGGGCACGCCGGCGGCGACGTCGCTTCGGCGATCGCCACCAAACGCATCATGGATGCTGACCGGGACTTCCAGTCCCCGCAAGACGCCGAGTTCGCCCTGCAAGCGGCGCTGATCGCCGCGAATTCGCAGCTCGCCGAGACCGTGTTCGAGCACGCCGAGCTCACCGGCATGGGCACCACCGTCAGCGCGCTGATCGTGCTGGAAGACGAGGTGGCGATCGCGCACATCGGTGACTCGCGCATCTACCTGCTCCGCGAGGGCGAACTCTCCCAGATCACCATCGACCACACCTTCGTGCAGCGGCTCGTCGACAGCGGCCGCATCACCGAGGCGGAAGCCATGGTGCATCCGCGCCGCTCGGTGCTCATGCGCGTGCTGGGCGACGTCGAATCGGCGCCGGAGATCGACACCTCCATCCTTGCGACCTTCCCCGGTGACCGCTGGCTGATCTGCTCCGACGGGCTCAGCGGCGTGGTCTCTAATTCGGGCATCGCCGCGGCCCTGCTCAGCCCACTTGACGCCCAGGGCGTGGCCGATCGTCTGGTCAAGGAAAGCCTCGACGGCGGAGCCCCTGACAACGTCACCATCGTCGTCGTCGACATCGGCTCACCCGCCGAACGCATCGACATGCCCACCGTGGTCGGGTCGGCATCCGCTCCCCTGGCCTTCGGCGAGGAGCCCACCCGCGGCCGGGCGCTGCGCATGTCGAGCTTGCGCCTGCACCCCGTGCGTGAAACGCACTTCGAGCCTGACTCCCAGGACTATCTCTCGGAGCTGATCGAGGAAGACAATCGCCGGGCCCGCCGCCGCAAGATCACCTGGCTGGTCGGCATCATCCTGCTGACCCTGGCCATCGTCGGTGCCGGCTTCCTCGGCTACCGGTGGACCCAGTCCCGTTACTACGTGGGGGTGGAAGGCAGCACGGTCGCCATCTTCCAGGGCGTGCAGCAGGACCTCGGCCCCCTCTCCCTGTCCTCCGTCTTCGAGGACACCGACCTGGAGCTGTCCGAACTGCGGGTCTACGACCGGCAGCAGGTCGAAAAAACCATCAGCGCAACCTCCCTCGCGGATGCGTTGCTCATCGTCGAACGGCTCCAAGATGCCAGCGTCCAGTAACCGGTCCACGACGACGGATGCGCCCGCGCGCCCGCCCCGCACGGGTCGCGTGCGCCGACTGCACCTGCCCCAGAAGCTGCGCAACCTCGAGTTGGTCCTGCTGCTCATCGCCTGCGGCATCAACGCGGCCACCGTTGTGCTCGTGCAGCTCGGCGCGCTCGGCCGAATCGACACGACACTGGTGCTGCTCGGCGCCGGCCTGTCGGTGCTGGTTCTGGCCATGCACGTGGTGCTGCGCGTCGTGGCCCGCGAGGCCGACCCGTTCATCCTGCCCATCGCCACCCTGCTCAACGGCCTCGGCATCGCCATGATCTACCGCATCGACCTGGCCAACGAAGAGTCCGGCTGGGCCAGCGCCTCCGTACGCCAGACCGTGTGGAGCGCCCTGGCCATCGGTTGCGCGATCGCGGTCATCCTGATCATCCGCAACCACCGGGTGCTGTTCCGCTACACCTACATCGCCGGGTTCGTCGGTGTGGCACTGTTGCTGCTCCCGCTCGTTCCCGGCCTCGGCCGCGAGGTCAGCGGGGCGCGCGTCTGGATCGGCGTCGGATCCTTCGCCACCTTCCAGCCGGGCGAGATCGCGAAGATCGCCCTGGCCGTCTTCTTCGCCGGCTACCTCGTGCGCAACCGCGACAGCCTCTCCATGGTGGGCAAGAAATTTCTTGGCATGCGTTTCCCGCGCCTGCGCGACCTCGGCCCGATCCTTGTCGTCTGGGCGCTGTCCATGTCCGTGATCATCTTCCAGCGCGACCTCGGAACCGCCCTGCTCTACTTCGGTCTATTCCTGGTCATGCTCTACCTGGCCACCGGCCGCCTCAGCTGGGTGCTGCTGGGCATGTCCCTCTTCCTCGGCGGTGCCCTCATCGCCAGCCAGACCCTGGACTACGTCAACGGCCGGTTCCAGAACTGGCTCGACGCCCTCAACCCGGATGTCTACGGGGCCGACGGCGGCAGCTACCAGCTGGTGCAGGGGCTCTTCGGTCTCGCCAAAGGCGGGCTCATCGGCACGGGTCTGGGCCAGGGGCGTCCAGAGATCACCCCCGTCCCCCAGAGCGACTACATCATCGCCAGCCTCGGCGAGGAACTCGGCCTGGCCGGCATCTTTGCGATCCTCGCGCTCTACCTGCTCCTCGTCGCGCGCGGCTTCCGCATCGGCTTCGCCGGCAATGACGACTTCGGCAAGCTGCTCGGCGTGGGTCTCTCCTTCGTCATCGCCCTGCAGTGCTTCATCGTGATCGGCGGCGTCACCCGTGTGATTCCCCTCACCGGTCTGACCACACCCTTCCTCGCCGCCGGCGGGTCCTCCCTCGTCGCGAACTGGATCATCGTGGCCCTGCTCCTGCGCCTGTCCGACACGGTGCGCAACCAACCCAGGCTGGTGGTCTGATGAATCGTGAACTCAAACGAGTGAGCATCGTGGTCCTGCTCATGTTCGTTGCCCTGCTCGTCTCCACGACAATCGTGCAGGTCTTCCAAGCAGACAGCCTGTCCGCGGATGCCCGCAACACCCGCACGCTCTACGACAGCTACTCCGTCGAACGCGGTCCGATCCTCGTCGCGGGCGAGCCGATCGCCCAGTCGATGCCCGCCGACGATGAATACAAGTTTCAGCGCACCTACAGCAACGGGCCGCTCTACGCCCCGATCACCGGGTTCATTCCGCTCAACGGTGCGCCCACCGGGCTGGAGCATGCCCTTAACGGCGAACTCAGCGGAACGTCCGACGCCCAGTTCTTCGACAAGATGAACGCCCTGATCACCGGCCAGAACCCCAAGGGGGCTTCTGTGGAGGTCACGATCGACCCGGTCGCGCAGCAGGCCGCCTGGGATGCCCTCGGCGACCTCACCGGCTCCGTCGTCGTCTCCGAGCCGGCGACCGGTCGCATCCTCGCCCTGGTCTCCAAGCCCAGCTACGACCCGAACCTGCTCACCGTGCACGACAACCAGCAGGTCACCGACAACTATCAGTCGCTGCTGAACGACGACGGTAACCCGCTGCTCAGCCGCGCCACCAAGACCCTCAACCCACCCGGCTCGGTATTCAAGCTGGTCGTGATGACGGCCGCCCTGGAATCGGGCAAGTTCACCCCGGAGAGCACCTTCCCGAACCCGCCCACGTACCAGCTGCCCGGCTCGTCGGCTGTCGTCATCAACTCCGGCGGCGGCACCTGCGGCGGAGGGGACACCGTCACCCTCGCCACCGCCCTGCGTCTCTCCTGCAACATTCCGCTGGCCGAACTAGGTCTGCAGCTGGGCAACAAGGCCATTCGCGACACGGCCGAGAAGTTCGGCTTCAACAGCGACTATTCGATCCCCCTCGACGTGTCTCAGAGCGTGTACCCCACGGTTCTCGACGACGCCCAGACCGCACTCTCGGCCTTCGGCCAGACGGATGTCCGTGCGACGGCCCTGCAGATGGCGATGGTTTCAGCCGCGATCGCCAACGGCGGCCAGCTGATGACGCCCAACCTCGTCGACAAGGTGACCGCACCGGACCTGAGTCCGATTCAGGTCTTCGAGCCGGAAGCAATGAAACGGGTGATGAGCGCCGAAACGGCGGCAACACTGAACCAAATGATGGTCAACGGAGTCCAGGATGGCGCCGCCAGCAATGCAAGAATAGACGGGGTCAAGGTGGCAGGTAAAACGGGCACGGCGGAGAACGCCGAGGACGAGCCTTACACCCTGTGGTTCACCGGATTCGCTCCTGCGGAGGATCCGAAATATGCGATCACCGTTCTCGTTGAAAATGGCGGGGGACTTGGCCAGACAGGGTTCGGCAATCTGCTTGCCGCACCTATTGCAAAGGAAGTACTAGAGGCGGTGCTGAACAAATGAGACCCACATCAGGGCTCACCTTCGGGGGACGATACGAGCTGCAGTCCCGGATCGCCATTGGCGGGATGGGTGAGGTTTGGAAGTCGATCGACCTCGTAATCGGTCGCACGGTCGCCATCAAGATTCTCAAGGACGAGTACCTCGGTGACCCTGGGTTCCTCGAGCGGTTCCGCGCCGAGGCCCGTCACGCCGCGCTCGTCAACCACGAAGGCATCGCCAACGTGTTCGACTACGGCGAAGAAGACGGCAGCGCCTTCCTCGTGATGGAACTCGTACCCGGTGAAGCACTGTCCACCATCCTCGAGCGCGAGCATGTCCTCCCCGCGGACAAGGTGCTGGACATTGTCTCCCAGACGGCCGCCGCGCTTCACGCCGCGCACGCCGCCGGACTCGTGCACCGCGACATCAAGCCGGGCAACCTGTTGATCACGCCCGAGGGCCGCGTCAAGATCACCGACTTCGGCATTGCCCGCATCGCCGACCAGGTGCCGCTCACCGCGACCGGCCAGGTCATGGGCACCGTGCAGTACCTCTCACCCGAGCAGGCCAGCGGCCGCTCCGCCTCGCCGACCACCGACATCTACTCGCTCGGCATCGTCGCTTACGAAAGCCTCGCCGGCCGCCGGCCGTTCACGGGCGAGTCCCAGGTCGCGATCGCCATGGCGCAGATCAATGAGACCGCCCCCGACCTGCCCGACACGGTGTCGGAGCCGGTGCGCAACCTGGTGATCTCCTGCCTGGCCAAGAACCCCGCGGACCGTCCGGCCTCGGCCGCGCACCTGTCCCGTGCCGCCGCGGCCCTCCGTCGCGGCGACATCGCGGCCGCTGCGGCATCCGTGCCTGCCATCATGAACGGCGTCACGCCCACCTCCGCGACCATGTTGATGCCCGGAGCCGGCGGAATGCAGGCCACGACCGTGCTGCCCACCGGAGCGCCCGCGACGCGTGCCTCCGCGACGGCGGAACCCGAGGAGAAGAAGCGCAGCCCGTGGACCTGGCCGCTGATCGGCCTGATCGGCCTGCTCGCGCTCGTACTCACCGGCACCCTGATCGCCCTGTTCACACAGGACAACACGACGCCGGTGGAGACGCCGACCACGTCGGCACCGGCATCGGTGACTCCGTCCCCGAGCAAAACGCCCACCCCCTCGGCGACCCCCGCGCCATCGCCGACCCCAACGAGCAACACCGTCGAGGTCAGTCTGGCCGACTACCAGGGACTGACCAGCACGGAGGCGCGCGACAAGCTGTCCGGGCTGGGATTCGTAGCGGATGTCCAAGCCGGCAACGCGGCCACCACCCCGGAGCAGATCGCCGACACCGTCTACGACGTGAACCCCACCGGCCCGGTGACGAAGGGTTCCACGATCACGGTCACGGTCTACGCCCCCGCCGTCACCCCCGACGACCCGACCGCGGCGCCCACCGTCGCCCCCGCCTCGGTCGCCGCCGGAGCAGAGGCCACGGTCACCTGGGCTGCACAGTCCTGCCCAAGCGGCCAGACGCTCTCCGGCTATGAAGTCGTGGCCGACGGCGACGCCGTCTCCCCCGGCCCGATCAGCCCGGACGCCACCTCTACGAAGATCACCGCGGGTCCCGACGCCGGCACCTTCACGGTCAAGTTCCGCTACATCTGCGGCCAGGTCGCGTCGGCCTACTCAGAGTCCAGCACACCTGTCACCGTCACCCCGGCGGCGTAGCGGAGGCTCAGGAAGGTACGGCTAAAATACGGTGAAATGTGTGCGCGAGCTGGGAGTAATGCTTTGACTGATGAAGGCCGTCTGCTCGCTGGTCGTTACCGGGTGGGTGCGCTCCTCGGGCGAGGTGGAATGTCCGATGTGCACATCGGCACCGATTCCCGGCTCGGCCGCACGGTCGCGATCAAGCTGCTCAAGTCATCGCTTGCCGCCGACCCGGCATTCCGCACCCGCTTCCGCCAGGAGGCGCAGGCGGCCGCCCGTATGGCTCACCCCACCATCGTGCGCGTCTTCGACGCGGGCGAGGAGTCAGTCTCCGAGATCGGCGGCCACGAATCGCAGATCCCGTTCATCGTGATGGAATACGTCGACGGTCGACTGCTCAAGGACATCATCCGCGAGGGCCCGGTTCAGCCCGACGAGGCCGTTCGCATCATCGTCGGCGTTCTGACAGCCCTCGAATACTCTCATCGCGCGGGCGTCGTGCACCGCGATATCAAGCCCGGCAACATCATGATCACCAAGACCGGTCAGGTCAAGGTGATGGACTTCGGCATTGCCCGGGCCATCTCCGACTCCTCGACGACCGTGGCGCAGACCACGGCGATCCTGGGCACCGCCTCCTATTTCTCCCCCGAGCAGGCCAAGGGTGAATCGGTGGATGCCCGCACCGACCTCTACTCCACGGGCGTGGTCCTGTTCGAGATGCTCGCCGGTCGCCCACCATTCCGCGGTGACTCCGCCGTGGCCGTCGCCTACCAGCACGTCAGCGAAGCCCCGGTCGAACCGAGCTCGATCAACTCCCGGGTGTCCCCCGCACTCGACGCCGTCGTGCTGCATTCCCTGGCGAAGGACCGTTTCGCGCGCTACCAGAGTGCCGTGGAGTTCCGCACCGACGTCGAGCTGGCCGGGTCAGGGCAGATTCCGGAGTACCACACGTCCGATGACTCCAGCGGCGGGCTGTTCGCTGCTGCCCCGCTGGCGGCTTCCGGCTCCGAGCTCGCGCTCAAACAGCTCACCGAAGACGAAACCATGGTGCGCACGCAGCGCCGCCCACCCGTGATCTGGATCTGGGCCGGTATCCTCAGCGTCGTCGTCATCGTGCTCTCCGTCATGATCTGGGCCTTCAGCCTCACGCCAAGCGTTGATCTGCCCGACAACTCGCGCCGGGTGCCGTCGCTCACCGGATTCAGCTATGAGAACGCCCAGAATTCACTTCTGGACCAGGACCTGGCCGCGATCCGGGCCGAGGAGGCCAGCGCCACGGTGCCCAAGGACCAGGTGATCCGCACAGACCCTCCGGCAGGCACGATCGCCCAGCCGACCGACCTGATCGAGGTTTATGTCTCCACCGGCGCCCAGCCGGTCGACGTTCCGGATGTCACCAACCTGCCCCTCGCCGACGCCCAGACCGCGGTGACGGACCTCGGCCTCACCGCGGGGTCGGTCACTCGGGAGAACTCTCCGACCATCGCCGCCGGTCTGGTGCTCCGAACCGACCCAGTCGCCGCGACGACGGAAAAAACCGGTGTCACGGTCGATTTCATCGTCTCCAGCGGCCTCGTAGCCCTCCCCGACCTCGAGGGTCAGCTCCTGAGCGCGGCGATCGATATGCTCGCCGCAGCCGACGTGCAGTTGTTCCCCATCCCCACACCCGATGAGACCTGTCCCCAGCAGGATGGCTCGCCGGTGACCCAGCAGTCCCTGGCTCCGGGCGACGTGCCCCAGAAGTCCGAGGTTACGTTGGTCTACTGCACCGGCCCAGCTGCCGACTGAGTCCCGGCCCGGCGGCTGACCGCCTCAGCTGAGCTTCAGCAGGGGAGTGAGCCCCTGGGCCGTCTTCCGGGCGCCGGGCAGTCCGGCCAGAGCCAGCCAGTTGGCCACCATCAGGTAGCCGCCCTCGGTCAGCACCGACTCGGGGTGGAACTGCACACCCAGAATAGGGGCGCTCACGTGCCGGAGCCCCATGATCACGCCGCCCTGCGTGCGTGAGGTGACGATCAGGTCGCTCGGCACGGTGCCGTCGACGACGGCGAGCGAGTGATACCGCGTCGCCGTGAACGGCTGCGGCACGCCGGCGTAGAAGTCGCTGCCGTCGTGCGTGATCAGACTGGTCTTGCCGTGCATGAGTTCTTCGGCGTTGGTGACCGTGGCCCCGAAGGCCTCGGCAATCGCCTGGTGCCCCAGGCAGACGCCGAACAGGGGCTGGCCGGAACCGAGGGCGGCGCGCACGATCGGCACGGAGACGCCGGCGTCGGACGGCTTGCCGGGACCGGGTGAGATGAGCACGCCGTCAAATTCCGCGATGCGGGCCGCGGCCTCCTCCGGCTCGAAGGCATCGTTGCGCAGCACGACCGTTTCGGCTCCGAGCTCCATCAGGTAGCCGTTGAGCGTGTAGACGAAACTGTCGTAGTTATCGATGACGAGGATGCGGGTCATGGGCTTCCTACCGTGACTTCCTGATTGTTGACAATGGAATCCACCCATGGGAACGCCCAGGTGGCAAGCACGAACAACATGGCTGTGAGCAGCACGAACACCAGCACGATCCGGAGCCAGACCGGTCCGGGCAGAACCCGCCAGAGAGCAGCGTACATCCGAGCCTCCTAGCCCTGGGCCTGGGCATTGATAACGGTCGCGACTTCGGCCGGCGGGCCGGCAGATGTCGGTTGCCACGCCTCGAAAACACCGTACGCGATGATGCGCTCGGCCGTGGAGAGCAGGGGATTGCAGCTCGTGAGCGTGATGAACCGGTCGACGGGCGCCACATCCGGATTGTGCGGCACCGGCGCGATCACATCGACCGCGGTCGGGGCGACGTACTCGAGGTCGCGGAACCGGTAGGTGTAGTAGCCGTCAGCGGTCTGAACGTAGATCGCGTCGCCCAGCTGGAGTTCGTTGATCAGGTGCATGCCACCGCCGTTGGCGCTGCGGTGCGCCGCCAGGGCGAAGTTGCCGAGCTCACCGGGCATCTGGGTGTCGGGGTAGTGGCCGATCCCCGACCGGGAGCTGTTGAGCACATTGTTGTCAATCCCCTCGGCGATGGACCGGTGATAGTCCGCCCCGAATCGCGGCACGTAGAGCACGGCGAAGGATTGGGCGCTGGGGGGAGCCTCACGGACGACCGGGTCACCGAAGTCGGCCGGGGCCGACTCCCCCGGGTCGGTTGTCTGCGGGGTATCCGCGGCCTGATCGCGACTGGACCGCTCGTCGTCAATCCAGGTCTGGCTGATCTCGGCCGCCGCCTTCGACTGCTGGCCGGCCATAATCATGTCATTCCACCAGAGTTGCCAGCCCAGGAATGCGAGCATGAGAACGCCGGCCGTGATGAGCACCTCGCCGATGATCCCCACGGCACTGAGTCGCGGGCGACTCTTGTGGCGGGGGGCGTGGCGGGTCGCCTCTGCGGGAGGCTGATCTGCTCGCTCGGACATGGACTCAATTCTAATCGGGGAGGTGGGTCCTCTCTGCCGGGCACCTGCCGGTCGATCCAGCCAAAGACGCTAGAATCGCAGGCATGTCACGCTCGAATCCCCGCAGCAAGCCCGCCCGCACCGAGGTCGCCCGCTCCGGCGAGGCCGGTCCGAACGCCGTGTGGTTCAAGCCGGTGATGTTCGGTTTCATGCTCATCGGGCTGGCCTGGATCATCGTCTTCTACGTGAGCCAGGGAACACTGCCCGTCGCTGGTTTCGGGTCGTGGAACATTCTGGTCGGTTTCGGGATCGCCTTCGTTGGCTTCCTGATGACCACCCGCTGGCGCTGATCCCGCCCTTATCCGGCCCGGTGGTAACGCCTGTCGAGACCCCGTCCCGCACCCCCGCGACGGGATAATGACAACGGTGTAATTATCCCCATGTGGACAAACCTGTGGATAACTTTTCCGGGAGGCAACCGCGGCCGAACAGCTCGCTGAACCCCGGCGCTGTGTCTCACATTGTGCACCTGCTAGGGTGCTGTGTGAAACCAAGCGGGGGCACCGGCCGAGACGCGGTCGAGACGTGTTTCCGCTGTGTGAGAAGAGGCGTAACTCATGAAAGCATCAGCAGAACTCGGCTCCAACCTGCAGTCCGTTCTCGTCGACCTGATCGAGCTGCACGTGCAGGGCAAGCAGGCGCACTGGAGCGTCGTGGGCAAGAACTTCCGAGACCTGCACCTCCAGCTCGACGAGATCATCGACGATGCCCGACTATTCTCCGACCAGCTGGCCGAGCGGATGCGCGCGCTCGACGCCCTGCCGGACGGCCGAAGCGAGACGGTCACGGCGACCACCCACCTGCCCAAGTTCCCCGCCGGAGAGGTGGACACCTCGGAGACCGTCGGCCTGGTCACCGACCGCCTCGACGCGACGGTCGACAACATCCGTGCCGTTCACGACGCGGTCGACGAGGAAGACCCGACGAGCGCTGACATCCTGCACGGCTTTATCGAGAAGCTGGAACAGTACGCCTGGATGGTCAGCGCCGAGAACCGCACCCCGCGCAAGGCGCCGGCCAAGGCCCCGACCAGGCCAGCCGGCAGGGCCTGAGTCGGAAGCTAAGCCTCCTGTTTCACGCACCTGGACACGGAGCCTGGTGTGGTCGGTACCAAACCAGGAGGTCGGTTTGACGAGGATAGAAAGTCCGGGACCGACCTGGCTGACCGTGCCCGGGAAACGCACGGCGGAGTCCAGCCTGCGCGACGCCGCAACGGCTGCCTTCGCAGTGAACGGAGACGCGGGGCGGGCCCTGGAGCTCTCCCGCGCGCTCGGCGGCTCCGTTCCCCGACCAGGGTCAGGGCGGACGCTGCGCCTGCTTGAAACCCTGGCTTCCCTGGCCGCCGCGGACCTCACGGCCGCGCGGGTAGCCGAGGCGCACCTGGACGCCCTCGCCATCCTCGACCAGGCCGCCCTGGATCCGGCCGGGCTCGTCGCGGGGGGCAGCCCGGAACCGAGCTGGGGCGTCTTCGCCGCCGAGGCCGCGGGGTCTCGTCTCGAGGCGAGACCGGTCGGCGGCGAACGGTGGCGTCTCGACGGCACGAAACCCTGGTGCTCGCTCGCCGGCTCGCTCAGCCACGCCCTGGTCACAGCGAACACCACGGCCACCACCCGGCGGCTGTTCGTGGTCGACCTGGCCGACCCCGGCATCACCGTCCGCACGGACGCCTGGGTGAGCCGAGGGCTCCCCGCCGTGCCGAGCGGTCCGGTCGAGTTCCGAGGCACTATGGCCCGGCCGGTCGGCGACGACGGCTGGTACCTCCGCAGACCGGGCTTCGCCTGGGGTGGGATCGGCGTCGCGGCCTGCTGGTGGGGTGGCGCCGTGGGTCTGGCCAGGCGGGTCTGGGAGTCCGTACTCGAGCGAGAGCCCGATCAGATCGCGCTCGCGCACCTGGGCGCCCTCGACCTCGCGCTGACCGCCGCCGGGACCTCCCTGGCTGCCGCCGCGGCGGCGATCGACGCCGGGGACGCCGTCGGCGACCAGGGCGCACTCCTGGCAGAGCGGGTGCGCGGCCAGGTCGCGCGCACGGTCGACGAGGTGATCACCCGCACGGGCCACGCGCTCGGCCCCGCGCCGCTCGCCTTCGACGCTCGGCACGCTGGGCGCATCGCCGATCTGCAGCTCTACGTTCGCCAGCACCACGCCGAACGGGACGACGCGGCGCTCGGTCGCCGACTACGGGACGCCGGGGTATCCCCGTGGTGAGCTTCAGTCACACGGATGCCGGCACGGCCGAAACCGTGTGGACGGCGGTGCATGGTGATGCGGCCGGCGTGCAGGCACTGCGCATCGACGAATTGCGCCGACTCGTCGTGGTCGCGTCGCATCCCGACGACGAAACGCTCGGTGCCGGCGGGCTGATCGCCCGGGCCGGGGGGGCCGGAGTTCCGGTGACGGTTGTGGTGCTCACCAATGGTGAGGCCTCCCATCCCCTGTCCCGTACGCACGACCCCGGGCGGCTTGCGGAATTGCGCCGGGTTGAGGTGACGGCTGCCGTCACCGCCCTGGCGCCCTCAGCCCTGGTGCGCCTGGTCGAGCTCCCCGACGGATCCCTCGCCGAGCGCCCGGAGGAGGCGTCCCGGGCGATTTCCGCCGAGCTCGGGGCCGGCGGGCCGGGAACCTGGTTGGTCGCCCCTTGGAGCCTGGACGGCCATCCTGACCATGCGGCGGCGGCCGAGGCCGCCCGCCACGCGGCCCGCGGCCGAGGTGTCAGCCTCTTCGAATACCCGATTTGGGCCTGGCACTGGTCCACCCCGGGGGACCCGATCTGGTCGGACGGCGTGCTGCGAACCCTTGATCTGGCGCCCGAAGACCGTCGGCGTAAATCTAGGGCAATGGCCCTGCACATCAGTCAGGTGCAGCCGCTGTCCGAGCTGCCTGGCGACGAAGCGATCATCCAGGCGGCCTTCGGTGCGCACTTCGAACGCGAGTATGAGATCTTCATCGAGATCGAAACTGAGAAAGAGTCGGGGAATAGAGCGAGTCTGACCGGGGATTTCTTTGAGGAGTTCTACGCCGGGGACCGTGACCCGTGGAGTTTCGAAACTCGCTGGTACGAGGAGCGCAAGCGGTCACTGACCCTGTCGGCGCTGCCTCGGAAACGCTTCCGAGCGGCGCTGGAACTGGGCTGCTCGATCGGCATGCTGACGGCTGGTCTTGCCGACCATTGCGACACTGTCGCCGCGGTCGACATCGCCGAGCAGCCGCTCCAGGTCGCCCGCGCCCGGCTGGTGTCACGCCCCAACGTCACTTTCGCACGGCGCACCCTGCCCACCGAGTGGCCGGAGGGCTCCTTCGATCTCATCGTGTTCTCCGAGGTCGGGTACTACTTCTCGGCGGAGGAATTGCGAGCGGTTCTCGGGCGATGCCGCGACAGCCTTGCTGCCGGTGGTGTGCTCGTGGCCTGCCACTGGCGGCATCCGGTGCCGGAATATCCACTAACCGGCGACCAGGTGCACGCAGAGCTCGGCAGGCTGGCCGGGTTCGAGCGCACGGTTGAGCATCGGGAACGCGACTTCCTGCTCGAGGTGTTCGAAGCCGCGCCGGCTCGCTCGGTCGCACAACGCGAAGGCCTGGTTCCGTGAGCGGCCGCGGCGCGATCGACAGAATCATCGTCGTGGTACCGGCCCGCAATGAGGAGGAGCTCCTGCCGAGATGCCTGTCGGCGTTGGCCGTGGCCGTCGGGGAGGTCGGCGGGGTGGCCGGTCAGGCGCCGCCGGTCATCGACGTCGTGGTAGTGCTCGACCGGTGCAGCGATGGTACAGCCGACGTCGCCTCGGAGTGGCCGATATGCGCGAGCATCCAGACGAACGGTGGCGCCGTCGGCGTTGCCCGCCGCGCCGGGGTGCGGCACCTTGTGCCGACCTCTGACCAGTTCACCTCGGCGACGTGGATCGCGACGACGGATGCCGACTCCGCTGTGCCGCCGAACTGGCTGACCGTTCAGCTTGCATTCGCCCGCAACTCCATCGATCTCGTCCTGGGAACCGTGGTTCCCGACGACGGGTTGTCCGACGGAGGCAGGGAACGGTGGGACGCCCAGCACCGCCTGGTCGAGGGCCACACCTATGTGCACGGTGCGAACCTCGGAGTGCGCGCCGACCGGTATTTGCACGCCGGAGAATTCGCGCGCGTCGACGGGCATGAGGACGTGCGGCTGGTCTCCGCCCTGCGCAGTCTCAGGGTGAGCGAGATTCGCACCGAACTGATCCCCGTTGTTACCTCCGGTCGCCTCGCCGGGCGCACTCCAGAAGGATTCGCCGGCTATCTGCGTGATCAGGCGGCCGAAGCCACTCCCTAGGGGAGTGAGTCCTCATCGTTTGGTTGTGTCGCTCCCGGAAGGTCGCGGGCTGACCGCACTGCGGGCACGCGTTCATCCCCGGCGGAGCGCCGTGCCCGGCGTCGAACCAATTCGACGGAGATTCTGGGTCAAACACCTGTTCGTCAGCCCAAACGGGCTGTTTAGAGAAGAATCTCCGTCGAATTCGTTTGGGCAGAGTAGCTGCAGGCCTCGGGCTCGACAGACACGGCGGTCGGGCCGCACGTACCGCCCGCGCCGCGGTCCCCTGCGCGCCTGCGTCGGCATCGGGAACAACCTTCTCCGCCACCCTCCGCGAACCCACATTGCCCCGGGCAATCGGGGCTCACGCGGCGAGCTAGGTCAGGAACATCGCACCGCTGACGACCACCAGAAACGCCCCGAAAACCGTTATCAGCACGGTCTGCAGCCGCTGCTGCTTGATGCGGCGGGTCTGCACGAAGATCAGCCCGACCACCGCACCAGCGATCAGACCGCCCACGTGCGCCTGCCAGGCCACATTCAGCCCCGGTAGGAATCCGATCACCAGGTTGATGCCGACCAGGATCAAAAGCTGGGTCGCGTTTCCGCCCAGGCGCCGCTGGATGATCAGGAACGCGCCCATCAGGCCGAAGATGGCGCCGGAGGCGCCGACAACGGGAATCCGGGGGTCGGACAGGAACAGGACGCCCAGAGATCCGGCGAGGCCGCTCAGCACGTACAGGGCGAGGAAACGGCCACGACCGAGCATTCCCTCAAGGATCTGACCGAAGATCCAGAGCGTGTACATGTTCAGCAGTACGTGGAAGATGGAGCCGTGCACCAGCACGCTCGTCAGCATGCGCCAGGGCTCAAAGCTCCCGGGAGAGGAGTAAACGCCCGCGTACCAGAGGAGGCTGGTGAAACCAGCACCCAGGATGAACTGCAGCAGGTATATCGCCAGTGTGACGCCGATGATCACTGTGGTCACCGGGTGCGAGGTGCTCTTCAGCCGGGTCAGGATGGCCGGCTTGGTGCGCGGGGCATGCCTGCGCTGTTCGTTCATGCACTCGGGGCAGATCACGCCGACGGCGCCCTGAGTCTGGCAGTCAGGGCAGATTGTGCGGCCGCAGCGCTGGCAGAGGATGTAACTCTGCCTGCCCGGATGCCGGTAGCAGAAGTTAGCGGCGGTTCCGGGCAGGCCTGTCATCGTAGGCGGAGCCTAGACCTGCTCGACGGTAACGCTCTCGATGACGACTTCGGTCTGCGGACGGTCGCGGCCGTCGGTGGGCACGGTCGCGAGCTTGGCGACGATCGCACGGGAGTCCTTGTCTTCGACGGCACCGAAGATGGTGTGCTTGCCCTGCAGCCAGGTCGTCGGCACGACGGTGATGAAGAACTGCGAACCGTTGGTTCCGCGTCCGCCCTGGATACCGGCGTTCGCCATTGCGAGCACGTACGGCTGTGTGAAGTCGAGGTCCGAGTTGATTTCATCGTCGAACTGGTAGCCCGGTCCGCCGGTGCCCTGGCCGAGCGGGTCGCCGGCCTGGATCATGAAGTCCTTGATGATGCGGTGGAAGACCGTACCGTCGTAGAGAGGTGCGTTGGAGGTTTGACCGGTGGCGGGGTGCTTCCACTCGATCTCGCCGGTTGCGAGACCGACGAAGTTCTTGACGGTCTTCGGCGCGTGATTGCCGAAGAGGTTGACCTTGATCGGTCCGAGGGTGGTATTGAGCGTTGCGACGGCAGTGTGCTTAGACATGAACTCAATTCTTGCACAGCCGGATTGGTGGATTCCGATCGACACCGGCTCTACCCAGAGCCCTCCCAGACGATTGCGTGGCAAGATGGACAGTGTTCGCCACATGACATCGATGGAGGGTCCAGATGAGCCTGTCACGCAAGCGCCGCAAGGAACTTACTCGGCTGCGTAAGAGCGCAGACGAATTATGGAACAACCAGCAGGAAGTGCTGGAGCGTGCCAACGCCATTGCACGGGAGGCCAGCCGCCAGGCCGGCATCCTCACCCGTGAAGAAGTAGCTCCCCGCGTGCGTGAAAGCTATGAGCACCTTTTGCGCCCTGGAGTGCAGGCCACTCAGGATCTCGCCGAAGGTGTTCGCCACCAGGTCATCGACCGGGTGTTGCCCGGAATCGGCAGCGGAATCGGCACGGCCATCGGCTCGGTGATGAGCGTCGGGGACGTCGCCCGCGACGCCCGCGTTCGTGCGGCACTGAACCGCGTGCGGTTCCAGAAGCCTGTCGTGCTAGAGAACAAGGGTCCTGGCGCCGGCACCTACATCGCACTCGGTGTTGCCCTGGCCGCCGCCGCAGGCGTCGCCTACGCCGTCTGGCAGACCTTCCGCGCCGACGACGAGCTGTGGGTCGCTGAAGATGATCCCGCCGCCGCCACGTCAGTCGAAGACTAGACCGCAGCACCGCAACGCCAGGGGAGGGCCCGCATCCAGGGGATGCGGGCCCTCCCCTTTTCTTTCGGGTTGCCGGCTCAGCCGAGAAGAATCGTCGAGGCACCCTCGAGTTCTTCGAGCTGCGTCAGAAGCGACATGACGACAATCACGTCGATGACCACATTGAACAGCGCAGCGACGATCGAGGATCAGCCCGATCTGCGCCAGCTCCCGGCGATTCGAGCGCCGCAGCGCGATAATGCCGAGCACAATCCCTTCGCTCGCGAGCAACAGGCCGAGAATCGGGAGCCAGCCGCCGGCGAAGGCCACAATGCCCATCCAGAGGGCCGTGATCGCGAGCCTGTCGGCCGTAAGCAGGGAGGGCGGCATTGCGGTTGCTGGTGCTGGGCGGTTGCTGGCTGACATGCGCCTCACCGTACCAAATCGCAGGGTGAAGCTGTGCGAAAGTGACTGAGGTTCGATAAATGGAGAACGCCCGGCCCCAAAAAAAGGGGCCGGGCGTTCTTATTTTGTGGAGCCACGGGGAATCGAACCCCGGACCTCCTGCTTGCAAAGCAGGCGCTCTACCAATTGAGCTATGGCCCCGCATGATCACGGGGATTGCATGCCGCGGTGTCGAAACTTTTCTTGCGTGGGGATACCGGGATTTGAACCTGGGACCTCTTCGTTATCAGCGAAGCGCTCTAACCAACTGAGCTATATCCCCCTAATGGGTGAGTTTGAGACTACCCGATTCGACGGGATTGTCCCAATCGAGCCGCAAAGCGACCCGACCGGCAACATCCGACGACTAGTTGTTGGTGAATCCGACGAGCAAGCCGCCGGTGATCTTCACGCTCAGGTTGTACAGAACCGCGTATACGGCTCCCAGCGCGGTGATGACGACCGTGTTCAAGATGGCCACGACGAAGGCGAAGCCCATCACGTTCCCGATGGACAGGATGCTGGCCAGATCGGACGAGGCGCCGGCGATATCGGTGTACAGGTCATCGACCTTGCCGAAGATGCCCGTTCCGTTCAGGATCGTGAAGATCAGGAACGTGGCCACGATCGTGACGATGCCCAGGCACAGAGCGATCAGGAAAGACAGTTTGACAGCCGACCAGAAATCCACGTAGACGAGCTTGAGCCGCACCTGCTTGGTCGCGGCCGGCTTGCGGCTGGATTTCTTGGCGAGCTTTTCGGCGACACTACTCATTTACAGGTTCTTCCTCTCCCAAGGCGTTTTCCGGTTCGGCCGCAAGAATCTCGGCCACCAGATTGCGCTCGGTGTTTTTCGCAATGGCGATGATTCTGTCTTCATCCGCAAACTTAGCGAAAACAACGCCCATCGTGTCCCGCCCCTTGGCCGGGACCTCGGAGACGTCCGAGCGTACCACCTTGCCGCTGGCAAGTACCACGAGCACCTCGTCTTCTTCGTCGACGATCAACGAACCCACCAGGTCGCCACGGTCGTCGTTGAGCTTGGCCACCTTGATGCCCAGGCCGCCTCGGTTCTGGAGGCGGTACTGGTCGGCTGCGGTGCGCTTGGCGTAGCCGCCCTCGGTCACGACGAACACATAGCCGTCGCCCGAGACCACGGATGCGTCCAGCAGGCTGTCCTCGCCGCGGAAGTGCATTCCGATGACGCCGGAGGTGCTGCGTCCCATCGGGCGCAACGCCTCATCCGATGCCGTGAACCGGATCGACATTCCTTTTTTGGAGACGAGCAGCAGGTCGGAGTCGTTTTCGACCAGCAGGGCCGAGACAAGTTCGTCGCCCTCGCGCAGCTTGATCGCGATGATGCCGCCCGTGCGGTTCGTGTCGTATTCGCGCAGCTCGGTCTTCTTAATCAGGCCGTCGCGGGTCGCAAGCGTCAGGTACTGGGCCACGCCGTAGTCGCGAATGTCCAGGATCTGCGCGATCTCCTCACCCGGCTGCAGCGCGAGCAGGTTGGCGACGTGCTGGCCCTTCGCGTCCCGGCCGGATTCCTGCGCTTCGTAGGCCTTGGCCCGGTAGACGCGCCCGGTGTTCGTGAAGAACAGCAGCCAGTGGTGCGTGGTCGTGACGAAGAAGTGCTCGACCACGTCGTCCGCCCGCAGCTGGGCTCCCTTGACACCCTTGCCGCCGCGGTGCTGATTGCGGTAATTGTCACTGCGCGTGCGCTTGATGTAGCCGCCGCGGGTAACCGTGACCACCATCTCCTCTTCGGGGATGAGGTCCTCGATCGACATGTCACCGTCGAAGCCGAACATGATCTCGGTGCGCCGGTCGTCGCCGAACTTGTCGGTGATCTCGGTGAGCTCATCGCTGATGATGGTGCGCTGACGCTCCGGGCTGGCCAAGATCGACTGGAACTCCACGATCTGCAGTTCCAACTCGGCAGCCTGATCGATGATCTTCTGACGTTCCAGAGCAGCCAGACGTCGCAGCTGCATGGTCAGGATCGCATCGGCCTGGAGCTTGTCCACGTCCAGCAGTTCCATCAGGCCGGTACGAGCGTCGTCGACGGTGGGGGAGCGACGGATGAGGGCGATCACCTCGTCGAGGGCGTCGAGGGCCTTGAGATAGCCGCGCAGGATGTGCGCATCCGCTTCGGCTTTCTTCAGGCGGAACTGGGTGCGCCGCACGATGACCTCGACCTGGTGGGCGACCCACGCGGAAATGAAGCCGTCGAGGGACAGGGTGCGCGGCACCCCGTCGACGATGGCCAACATGTTCGCGCCGAAGTTCTCCTGCAGCTGGGTGTGCTTGTAGAGGTTGTTCAGCACGACCTTCGCCACCGCGTCGCGCTTGAGAACGATCACAAGGCGCTGACCCGTGCGGCCACTGGTCTCGTCACGGATGTCGGCGATGCCGCCGATCTTGCCGTCCTTGACCAGATCGGCGATCTTGATCGCGAGGTTGTCCGGGTTGACCTGGTACGGCAGCTCGGTGATCACCAGGCAGGTGCGACCCTGGAGCTCCTCGATGCTCACCACGGCACGCATGGTGATGGAACCACGGCCGGTGCGATAGGCATCCTGGATGCCCTTGATGCCGAGGATCTGAGCGCCGGTGGGGAAGTCGGGGCCCTTGATGCGCTGGATCAGCGCTTCGAGCAGTTCATCGCGGGTCGCGTCGGGGTTCTGCAGGTACCACAGGGCGCCGGCCGCCACCTCGCGCAGGTTGTGCGGCGGGATGTTTGTGGCCATACCCACGGCGATGCCGACCGAGCCGTTGACAAGCAGGTTCGGGAAGCGGGAGGGCAGCACGGTGGGCTCGAGTGTGCGGCCGTCGTAGTTGTCCTGGAAGTCGACGGTGTCCTCGTCGATGTCGCGCACCATCTCAAGTGCGAGCGGGGCCATCTTCGTCTCGGTGTACCGTGGGGCTGCGGCGCCGTCGTTGCCGGGGGAGCCGAAGTTGCCTTGCCCGAGGGCCAGCGGATAACGAAGGCTCCAAGGCTGTACGAGGCGCACGAGCGCGTCGTAGATCGAGGAGTCACCGTGGGGGTGAAACTGCCCCATCACGTCGCCCACCACGCGGGCACACTTGGAGAACGCCTTGTCCGGACGGTAGCCGCCGTCGAACATGGCGTAGATGACGCGACGGTGCACGGGCTTCATGCCGTCGCGCACGTCGGGCAGCGCGCGCCCGACGATGACGCTCATCGCGTAGTCGAGGTAGGAGCGTTGCATTTCCAGCTGCAGGTCGACCTGATCGATCTTGCCGTGCTGCACGAGGTGCGCAGCCTTGGCCGCGGTGTCTGCTGCCAGGGACGCGGCGTCCATGTCGGTCCCATCGGGGCCCTCGCCCGAGGTGCCGCCGGTGTTGGAGTGGTCAGATGTCAAGGAAACGCACGTCCTTCGCGTTTTTCTGGATGAAGTTACGGCGGGACTCGACGTCCTCGCCCATCAAAGTGGAGAAGATTTCGTCGGCGGCGGCAGCATCGTCGAGGGTGACCTGCAGCAGAGTGCGGGACTCGGGTGCCATTGTGGTTTCCCACAGCTCCTTGTAGTCCATCTCGCCCAGACCCTTGTAGCGCTGGATCCCGTTGTCCTTCGGAATGCGCTTGCCGGCCGCGGCTCCGTCTTCGAGGAGCGCGTCGCGCTCTCGGTCGGAGTAGACGTACTCGTGTGCCGAGTTCGCCCATTTGAGGCGGTACAACGGCGGCTGGGCCAGGTAGACATATCCGAGATCGATAAGCGGCCGCATATACCGGAAGAGCAATGTGAGCAGCAGGGTCGTGATGTGCTGGCCGTCGACATCGGCGTCGGCCATCAAAACGATCTTGTGGTACCGCACCTTGTCGGGGTTGAACTCTTCGCCCATGCCGGCGCCGAAGGCCGTGATCATGGCCTGAACCTCGGCATTGCCGAGGGCACGGTCGAGCCGGGCCTTCTCCACGTTCAGGATCTTGCCCCGCAGGGGCAGAATCGCCTGGAACTCGGGGTTGCGGCCCTGCA
This sequence comes from Cryobacterium sp. M25, assembly GCF_002929635.1. Taxonomy (NCBI): domain Bacteria; kingdom Bacillati; phylum Actinomycetota; class Actinomycetes; order Micrococcales; family Microbacteriaceae; genus Cryobacterium; species Cryobacterium sp. M25. The sequence continues at coordinate 53,684 of NZ_PJJU01000053.1, forward strand.
CGGCGGATCCGCCGGCCGAGTCACCCTCCACGATGAAGATCTCGGAAAGCGATGGGTCCTTGCTCTGGCAGTCCTTAAGCTTGCCGGGCATGCCGCCACCCTCGAGGAGTCCCTTGCGCCGGGCGGTCTCTCGCGCTTTGCGGGCGGCCATCCGTGCGTTCGATGCTTGAAGCGCCTTGCGGATGATTTCCCGCGCCGGGTTGGGGTTGCGGTTGAACCAGTCGGATAGCTGGTCGTTGGCGACCTTCTGCACGAAGGACTTCGCCTCGGTGTTGCCCAGCTTGGTCTTCGTCTGTCCCTCGAACTGCGGTTCGGCGAGCTTGATCGAGACCACGGCGGTCAGGCCCTCGCGCACGTCGTCACCGGTGAGGTTGTCGTCTTTTTCCTTCAGGATGCCCTTTTCCCGGGCGTATTTGTTGACGAGGGTGGTGAGCGCGGCGCGGAAGCCCTCCTCGTGGGTGCCTCCCTCGTGGGTGTTGATCGTGTTCGCGTAGGTGTGCACGCTCTCGGTGTAGGCGGTGGTCCACTGCATGGCCACTTCAAGCGCCATCTTGCGTTCGTGATCTTCCCACTCGAACGAGATGATCTCGTCGTTGACCAGGTCAGCTTTCTTGGCCCGGTTGAGGTATTCGACGTAGTCGACAAGGCCGTTCTCGTAGAGGAAGGTCTTGGTGACCGGCGTGCCCTCGTCGTCAAGGTTCTGCGGCCGCTCGTCGGTGAGCGTGAGGCTGAGTCCTTTATTCAGGAAGCCCATCTGCTGGAAGCGGGCTCGCAGGGTCTCGAAGTCGAAGTCCGTGGTCTCAAAGGTCTTCGAACTTGGCCAGAACGTGATGGTGGTGCCGGTTGCATCCGACGGCTCGTCCATGGTGAGGGGAGCGTTGGGCACGCCGTCGTGGAAGCTCTGGCGCCAGACGTGACCCTGGCGGCGTACCTCCACCTCGAGGCGGCTGGACAGCGCGTTGACAACCGAGCTGCCCACGCCGTGCAGACCGCCGGACACCGCGTACCCTCCGCCGCCGAACTTGCCTCCGGCGTGCAGCACGGTGAGCACGACCTCGACGGTCGAGCGGCCCTCCGCCTTGTGAATGTCGACCGGGATTCCGCGGCCGTTGTCGGCGACGCGAACCGCGCCATCCGCCAGGATCTTAATGTCGATGGTGTCGCAATAACCGGCGAGGGCCTCGTCGACGGAGTTGTCCACGATCTCGTAGACGAGGTGGTGCAGACCGCGAGGTCCGGTGGACCCGATATACATTCCGGGTCGTTTACGAACGGCTTCAAGTCCCTCGAGAACTTGGATATCGTCTGCGCCGTATCCGTGCTCCGGCTCGATCTGTGGGTCAACTGACATCTGTAATGGGGCTCCTGACCGTCGCGCGGGCGACCCTTTAGCCTACCAAAGACGCCAAGCACTGCGGGCCAAATCGGGCATCTGCGGCGTTTAATGCACCGGGTTGACCTGTTTTGGCCAGTTACCCATAGGTATCGCGTGGACCGCGCCCTGGAATTGATCTGGGACCCTTTTTCCAGGAGGGGGCGTTAGGCCCTTGAAAACGGATCGACTCGATGCCTGCGTCCGGATACTTCACGGCGATATGCGTCATGATCTCCACCCGCATCATGCGCAGCTGCGTCGCCCAGGCCGTCGACTCGCACTGCACCGTCAGAACGCCCTCGTCGATTCCGACCGGGGTCGAGTGTTTCGACGTCTCCTCGCCGGCCAGCAGGGTCCAGGAGGCAAGCAGCTCCGATTGGGCCAGCGGTGAATTCCAGCCCAGCTGCAGCGTGAGCGAGTTGATCGTATCGCTCAGTCCCCGAGGATCCCGGCCCGCGCCGAACGGAACGCTCGAGCCGATTTCGGCTCCAGGACGCCGTCGGGCGCGGCTGCGCTTGGCGTTTGGGTCACCGAATACGTCCTTGAAGCGCAGATAGACCCGGGAGGCCTCGCTCGGCTCAGCCATCGACGACCGCCCCGGCATGGATGTGGATGGTGTGCTCGGTGAGTTCTTCCGGCACGTCTTCGAGCACCGCCGCGGTGATCAGAACCTGTTCGAAACCGGTGACGGCGGCGGCCAGACGTCTCCGGCGGCTCAGATCCAGTTCGGCGAAGACGTCGTCGAGGATCAGGACCGGGTCGCCCGTCGTGGAGTCCCGGCGCAGCAGCTCCGCCGAGGCGAGTTTCAGGGCGAGGGCGAACGACCACGACTCACCATGGCTGGCATAGCCCTTGGCGGGCAGTGCATTGAGCGCGAAGACCAGGTCGTCCCGATGCGGTCCGACCAGGGTCATACCCCGGTCGAGCTCCTTGCGACGAAGGGCGGCCAGTGCCATGCGAAACGAGTCCCCGGTGGTCGATCCTGTCGAAACCGAGGCTGACGAAACCGAACCGGTGGGAACCGAGCCCGTCGAGGCCATCGCCTCCATCGCTGCATCCTCGTCTGCACCCAGGATGCTGAGTGATGGAACCAGCATCGGCCCATGGTCTTCCCCCGCGACCGCCCGGTACGCAGCACCCAGAGGTGGCCCGAGCAGGCGAACGAGTTCGGCCCGCTCGTCGATGATCTCGGAGCCGAGAGCAACGAGGCGATCGTCCCAGATTTCGAGTGTTCCAAGCTGGGTGGTGCGCACGCCCGAGGCCCGCGCCGACTTCAGCAGCGTATTCCGCTGGCGCAGCACCCGGTCGTAGTCGGCCAGAACCCCGCTAAGCCGGGGGGTGCGCAGCACGAGCAATTGGTCGAGGAATCGCCGGCGCCCGGACGGGTCACCCCGAACCAGCGCCAGGTCTTCAGGGGCGAAGAGCACGCTGGAGAAAAAACGTGTGAGTTCTCGAGTCTTGATCACCGACCGGTTGACTTGGGCCCGGTTCAGGCCCGAGCGGTTGATCTGCACCTCGGTCAGGATCTCGCGGCCGTTGAACTCGAGCTTGGCCCGGATGATGCCGGCGTCGCGACCGGCCCTGATCATGGCGGAGGTGTTGGAGACCCGATGCGAACTGAGGGTACTGAGGAATCCCAGGGCCTCGACGAGATTGGTCTTTCCCTGCCCATTCCGGCCCACGATCAGATTGGGTCCCGGCGCGAACGGCACCTCGACCTGCGCATAGTTGCGAAAGTCGGTCAGAGACAGATGTTGGACCCGCACTCGGGTCAGTCGGCCGTTTTGACGGCGTGGCCGCCGAACTGATTGCGCAGGGCCGCGACCGCCTTCATCGCGGGGGAGTCGTCCTGCCGGGACACGAACCGCGCGAAGATGGCCGCGCTGATCGTCGGTACGGGAACGGCGTTATTGATGGCCTCTTCGATGGTCCAGCGGCCCTCACCGGAGTCCTCGACGAAACCCTCGATGTTCTGAAGTTCCGGGTCGTCGTCCAGGGCTCGCACGAGAAGTTCAAGCAGCCAGGACCGCACCACGGTGCCGCGCTGCCAGGCCTTGAACACGCCGGGAACGTCGGTGATCAGGTCACTGCTCTTTAGCAGTTCATAGCCCTCGGCGTATGACTGCATGAGGGCATACTCGATTCCGTTGTGCACCATCTTCGCGTAATGCCCGGCTCCGACCGCGCCGGCATGCACGAAACTCTCGTCGCGTGGGCCCTCGGGACGCAGAGCGTCGAAAACGGGCATGGCGCGCTCGACCTGCTCGGCGGCGCCACCGACCATCAGCCCGAATCCATTGGTCAGCCCCCACACGCCCCCGGACACCCCGGCGTCGACGTAATGCACGCCCGATGCCGCCAGAAGAGCGGCATGGGCGAAGTCATCGGTGAAGCGCGAGTTTCCGCCGTCGATGACGAGGTCGCCGGCGCTAAGCTCAGTGGCCAATTCGGCGATCACGGCATCCGTCGCGGCACCGGCCGGGACCATTACCCAAACAAGCCGCGGAGCCGGCAGCGCGGCAATCAGCTCAGCGGTGCCGGCAACGTCCGAGATCTCGGGGTTGCGGTCGAAACCAGTGACCTCGACGCCATTGGCCCGCAGACGGTTGCGCATGTTCGCGCCCATTTTTCCCAGGCCGATGATGCCGATGTGCATGGCTGTTCCTTCCGAGATTGTCCTAGCGCAACAGCAGATTGGGCTGGAGCAGGTACTTGTAGCTGTCAGCGCCCGGCTGATCCCGGGAGGTCTGGCTGGTGATCAGAACCGGGCCCGGCTTGTTGGGATTCTCGGTCTTCGTGAAAGAGATTCGCACAAATTCCGAGTGCACCGCGCCCAGGCCGTCCAGCAAAAACTGAGGTTTCAACGAAACGACCGTGTCCGTGCCGGACAGGATCGCGTCGATCGTCTCCGATGCCTGGGCCTGCTCCGATCCGACCGCCTCGAGGGTGAGACCGTCGGCGGTGAAGGTGAACCTCAGGGCTGCTTCGCGCTCGAGGACGAGCTGCACTCGACGGGTCGCCTCGATCAGGTCCGCCGTGTTCATGACCGCGTAGTTGTCCACGTTATCGGGGAACAGGCGCCGCACGGGTGGATAGTTTCCCTTGATCAGAAGGGAGGTGACGGTTTTCTTATCGGCGGTGAACGCGATGAGCTCGCGGTCGTCGGTGTGGGTGATCGCGATAGAAATCGTGCCGCTGTGACCGAACGTCTTGCCGACCTCCTGCAGAGTGCGGGCGGGAACCAGGGCCGTGATGGTGTCGGTGGTCGTGGTGCTGCCTTTATCCCAGTCGATCTCGCGCACGGCAACACGGTACCGGTCCGTGGCCACGAGGCTGAGGCTGTTTTCCGTGACTTGCAGCTGTACGCCGGTGATCACGGGGGTGACATCGTCACGGGAGGCAGCCACCGCCACCTGGGCGACAGCGGCCGAGAACTCTTCGGCGGGCACGAGACCGGCCTGCGCGCTGACCTGCGGGATGCTCGGGTATTCCTCAACCGGCATGGAGAGCAACGTGAAACTCGCACTGCCACAACTGACCGTGATCCGAGATTCGTTGGTCGAGAACCGCACCGGTGCGTTGGGCATCCGACTGGCGATGTCGGCGAGGAGTCGTCCCGAGACGAGAACTTTGCCGACTTCTTCGACGTCCGCGGCGATCTCGGTTTGCGCGGAGACCTCGTAGTCGAACGAGGAGAGGATCAGCCCGGTTGCCGTCGCCTCGATCAGCACACCGCTCAAAATCGGCAGCGTCGTCCGCTGGGGAAGGAGCTTGACAGCGAAAGAGACGGCTTCACTGAAGACGTCCCGGTTGGCCTGAAATCTCACGAAGTCACTCCTGTTCGGTTAGAGACCTGGATACGGCCTCAATGGTAGCCGTGTTTCACGGAGCAAATTTTTGCAACCGCCGAGCACTCAAGGTTGTCGGATGGAGAGAAAGAGAAGTTAATTGTTAATCTTCTTAACCGGTGTGGAAACTGTGGATAACTTGTGGGATGCCGCTAGGCGACTGGGAACTACAAACTTGTAACTTGTTGGCAGCCTGTGAGTGCCCAGCACACTTCGGTGTCGTGCCGGTTTGGCAAGGAGGGGAGTTTGCACAACCACGCGCTGAGTTTCTACAGGTTGTGCCCAGTTGTGTAAACAATTTCCACAGGGTTATCCACAGGTGTGAAAACTGAAGAAATACCGCTATTTGTAACGGTGGTTCTGCTTGATGCGGTTCGTGAGCTCGGTCACCTGGTTGTAGATCGACCGGCGTTCCTTCATCAGTTCGCTGATCTTTTTATTCGCGTACATCACCGTGGTGTGGTCTCGGTTGCCGAATAATTGGCCGATCTTGGGCAAGGAGAGGTTGGTCAGCTCACGGCACAGGTACATCGCGATCTGGCGCGCCGTGGCGATCGCCTGCGACCGGGATGACCCGTAGAGGTCATCCACGGAGAGCTTGAAGTAGTCGGCGGTGTTGGTGATGATATCGACCGGCGCGATCACGTTGTCCTCATCGAGGGTGATCAGGTCCTTCAACACCGTCTGCACCAGGTCCATGTCGACCGGGGTGCGGTTGAGGCTCGCGAAGGCCGTCACCCGGATCAGGGTTCCCTCGAGTTCACGGATGTTCGAGGAGACCTTCGAGGCCATAAACTCGAGAATATCGTGCGGGACCTGTAGTTTCTCGCTCTGCGCCTTCTTGCGTAGGATCGCGATTCGCGTTTCCAGGTCGGGTGCCTGGACATCCGTGATCAGGCCCCACTCGAAGCGTGACCGCATTCGGTCCTCAAAACCGGTGAGGTGCTTGGGCGGGAGGTCACTCGTGATGACCACCTGCTTGTTGTGATCGTGCAGGGTGTTGAAGGTGTGGAAGAAGGCTTCTTGCGTTTCCGCCTTGCCTTGCAGAAATTGGATGTCGTCGATCATCAGGATGTCGATGTTGCGGTAACGCGACTGGAATGCGGAACCACGGTTGTTGGCGATCGAGTTGATGAAGTCGTTGGTGAATTCCTCGGAGCTGACATAACGCACCCGGATGCCGGGGTACAGGCTCATCGCGTAGTGGCCGATGGCGTGCAGGAGGTGGGTTTTGCCGAGGCCGGACGACCCATAGACGAAGAGAGGGTTGTAGGCCTTCGCAGGCGCCTCCGCTACCGCGACCGCCGCGGCGTGTGCGAAGCGGTTGGACTGGCCGATCACGAAGTTGTCGAAGCTGTACTTCGAGTTCAACCGGGTGTCATGGGGCCGCTCGGGCGAGCTGCTCTCGAACACCGATTGCGGTGCGGCTGGGGTTTCCACATCGGGGGGAGAACTCGATTCGCGCACCGGCCGGATGGATTCCTTTTCCAGCTCGGGATTGACGACCACATAGAAGGTGGACACCGCGGACGCCTCATCCAGGTGGCCCATCGCCGTCAGGAGCGGCACTCGCATGCGCTGATTGAGCATGCTGGCCGTGAACTCGTTGGGGACCTCAAGGTAGAACGTGCCGGCGGCGATACCCTTGGGTTCGACCAGGTTGAGAAAGCCGTACAGCATGGGCGTGATGCTGTCGTCGGATTCCAGGCTGGTCAGGACAGACCGCCAGGTCTCCGTGATGGGCTGTTCTTCGGTGGCCATGGTTTCTCCGCTTTTCTCTCATTGTTGCCTTCTACAACGACGGAGATCGAGGACTGGGCTCGTCTCTGAACGCATAATCCAGCTAAAGCATCCACAAGGTTATCCACCGCCTGTGGGCAAATAAGCCCCAATTCACAGGGTTTGTTGAAAACCTGTGGATAACTTGTCCTCACGGTAGTCAATCACCGCCAGTCCGGCCAAATTCGTTCGCATTTCGTGCGCGTGTCGATGCTCGAAATGGGTGCGATTGTGTGTACAACCGATGTTTTCGGGAGGTCGAGTTTGACCATCACCGGCCAAAGCCGTAGTTTTAATCAGTTGACCCCAGCCCGAGGGCTACCTCACTCTTTCCCGGCCGCTCAGTTTGGCCTACGGAGATTTAACACGTGGAGACAGAACAATGAGCAAGAGAACGTTCCAGCCGAACAATCGCCGTCGCGCCAAGGTGCACGGCTTCCGCCTTCGCATGAAGACCCGTGCCGGCCGCGCGATTCTGGGTGCTCGCCGTCGCAAGGGTCGCATCGAACTCTCCGCTTAAGCACTCTCGTGCTCGCGGGGGCCAATCGCATCACCGCCGGTGACGACTACAAGTCGGTCGTGCGCCGGGGTGCGCGCATCGTCGGCCCGCACCTAGTGACGTATCTGCGCCGGAATCCGGAGGAGGCTCCGGCACGGTTCGGTTTCATTGTGGCGAAAAACGTGGGTGACGCCGTGCGGCGCAATCGAGTCCGACGTCGTTTGAAGGCGGCGAGCTACGCTGTGCTGTTCTCCACGCGGCCCGGCACGGATGTTGTCATCCGCGCTCTGCCGTCGGCAGCGGATGCGCCGTGGTCGACCCTGCATGCGGAACTGTCCGTGGCGCTGGTGAAGTTTCAGCGCATCTCGGTTACATCCGTTGCCGGTAAGGCCCCGGCAGCGATCCGATCGGATCGCTGACTGGTGAACAGGTTCTTGACTACGCTCATACTCCTCCCACGCAACGCGGGGGTTCTCGTACTGCGTGCGTACAGGGCTGTGATTTCCCCGCTCTACGGCGATGTTTGCCGGTACTACCCCTCCTGTTCTGCGTATGCACTCGGCACCGTTCAGGAATACGGACTCGTCGTGGGATCAGCCCGAGCCGCGCTGCGGCTGGGCCGATGCCATCCGTGGGCCGAAGGCGGGATCGATGACGTTCCCCTCAGGCGGAAGCGTCGCGTCATCGTGACGTCGTTTGGTTTTGTTATCGCAGCGAGCCACGGAAAGGGCTGACGCAAAGATGGACCTCCTAGGTACGATTCTCTGGCCGCTGAAATGGGTCGTCGAGGCTCTACTCGTCGCATTCCACTCCCTCTTCTCCGTCATGGGGATGAACTACGACGACGGCCTCACATGGGTGCTCTCGATCGTCGGTCTCGTGATCGTCGTCAGGGCCGCCCTGATTCCCATCTTCGTGCGGCAGATCAAGAGCCAGCGCAAGATGCTGGAGGTCGCGCCGCAACTCAAGAAGATTCAGGACAAGTACAAGGGCAAGAAAGACCAGTTTTCGCGCGAGGCCATGTCCCGCGAGACCATGGAGCTCTACAAGCGCACAGGCACCAACCCGCTGAGCTCCTGCCTGCCTTTGTTGCTGCAGATGCCGATCTTCTTCGCCCTGTTCTCCGTATTGAATGACGCGCAACGCAGTCAGGCTGGAGTCGGACCGCTCAACGACGATCTCGCGAAGAGCTTCGGAAACGCCACCCTCTTCGGCGACGCGCCGCTGCATGACTCGTTCGCGTCTCAGTGGACGAAAATGGTCGCTGGTCAGGACTTCAATGCCGTCGTTATGTGGATCGCGGCCATCATGGTGGTCCTGATGACCGCCTCACAGTTCATCACCCAGCTACAGATCGTCTCCAAGAATATGTCGCCGGAAACCAAGGCAAGCCCCATGTTTAAGCAGCAGCGCATCATGCTCTACCTGCTTCCCCTTGTCTTTGCCTTCTCCGGTGTTGCCTTCCCCCTCGGCGTCATGTTCTACTGGCTTACCTCGAACATCTGGACAATGATCCAGCAGTTCCTGGTCATCCGGAATATGCCCACGCCCGGCAGTGAGGCCGCCAAGGCGCGCGAAGAGCGACTGGCCCGAAAGGGTAAACTCATCGCCACGGATGGTGACGTGATTGTGGTCGAAGAGCCCAAGAAGCCTCAGCGTCAGCAGCCGGTCGCAAAGAATCGTGCCAAAAAGCAATCCGGCCCTAAAAAATAAGAAGAGACCCAACGTGACTGAGAACACTGACGTGATCGCCGCACCTGGACCGGCGGACGATTCCCCCACGCTCGGCCAGCTCGAGCAGGAGGGGGACATCGCCGCGGACTACATCGAGGAATTCCTCGATATCTGCGACCTCGACGGGGACATCGACATTGACGCGCGTAATGGGCGGGCATACCTGTCCGTCAATTCCTCGGATGTCGCGAACCTGCGTTTGCTATCTAAGCCGGAAACCGTCAATGCCTTGCAGGAATTGACGCGACTGGCCGTGCAGAACAAGACCGGAGCTTTCTCGCGGTTGATCCTGGATATCGGCGGCTCGCGCGACGCCCGGCAGGCCGAGTTAGCCTCACTGGTGTCCCGCGCCGTGGAACGCATCCAAGCGGGTGCCGCCGAGGCATCACTGCCGCCGATGTCCTCCTACGAGCGCAAGCTCGTGCATGACCTGGTGTCGGAAGCGGGTTTCGTCTCTGAGTCCAAGGGCGAGGGCCGGGACCGTCACACGGTCATCTCCGCCGCGTAGTACATCGAAATATTGTGACTCACACTCTCGAGGCGGAGCCAGCCGTTGCCGCGGATCTCTTCGGTGGCCAGATCGAGGGTGCCCGCGCCTTCGTGGCCAGCCTGGCTGCGCAGGGCGAGGAACTCGGCCTGATCGGCCCGGTGGAAGTACCACGGCTGTGGAGTCGACATATCCTCAACTGTGCGATCGTCGCGCCGCTGCTCCGACCCGGACTCGTCGGCGATGTCGGTTCCGGGGCCGGGTTACCCGGCTTGGTGCTGGCGATCGCCCGGCCGGATGTGACGTTCGTACTCATCGAGCCCATGGAGCGCCGGGTCGCGTGGTTGACCGGCCAAGTGGCCGCGCTCGGCCTGACTAATGCGACCGTACTCCGGGCTCGGGCGGAAGACGTTCGGCTGCCCGGGCGGCTTGACCAGGTGACCGCCCGTGCGGTCAGTGCCTTCCGCACCCTGATCCCTCTCACGGCCCCCCTTTTAAATCCCGGCGGTGAGCTGGTGCTGATGAAGGGCACGGGCGCCGCGGCGGAGGTCGAAGCCGCGGCGAAGGCCATCCGTAAGTTCCGGCTCAGCAATGTCGAGGTGATCACCCTCGGCGAGGGCGTGCTGCAGGATGTGACTCGAGTCATAAGGGCTACAGTGGATTAGTCCCTAGTGTCTGCTCTTGTCAGTGCTGAGGCGCAACCGGAGTCCCTGCGGGGGTGGCTCATTAATCGTCGAACGCGAAGGTTTCACGTGAAACAACCTGGTGAAGACCAGCAATCAAGCAAGGCGGCCGCGGTGTTTGACGATACGACCCCGCTTGCGCGTGAGATTTCTGACCTGACGCGGCGCCGACAGCGGATTGCCTCCGAGACGCTGCCGAGGCCGGAGAAGACGCGCGTCATCACCATCTCGAACCAGAAGGGTGGCGTCGGCAAGACCACGACCGCGGTCAACTTGTCGGCCGCTCTGGCCCGTCAGGGCGCGCGCGTTCTGGTGATCGACTTGGACCCCCAGGGCAACGCGTCCACAGCCTTGGGCGTCGAACATCGCGCGGAAACCCCCAGCGTCTACGACGTCATCGTCAACGACGAGGAAATGGCTGCAGTCGTTCAGACCAGCCCGGAGTTCGGCTCGCTGTTCTGTGTGCCGGCCACTATCCACCTCGCGGGTGCAGAAATAGAGCTCGTCTCCCTGGTCGCCCGTGAGCAGCGTCTCAACCGTGCCCTCGAATCGCACCTGAAAACGATGGATGACCCCTACGACTACGTTTTCATCGACTGCCCCCCGTCTCTGGGACTCTTGACGATCAACGCGTTTGTCGCGGCCCGCGAGGTGCTGATCCCGATTCAGTGTGAGTACTACGCGCTCGAAGGTCTCAGCCAGCTGCTCAAGAATATCGAATTGATCGAGAAGCACTTGAACCCGGACCTCGGGGTGTCCACGATTCTGCTCACGATGTACGACAGCCGCACCAACCTGGCGAACCACGTGGCCCAGGATGTGCGTGAACACTTCCCCAAGCAGGTTCTGAACACCCTTATACCGCGTTCCGTGCGTGTCTCTGAGGCGCCGAGCTACGGTCAGAGCGTTATCAGTTACGACCTCAATTCTGCCGGATCACTCTCATACCTCGAAGCAGCAGCAGAGATCGCCCATCGGGGCGCCCCCAAGACAGGAGTCGCACTTTAATGGCTAAAAGGACTGGGCTTGGCCGGGGGATCGGTGCACTCATCCCCATTCAGGACGACCCGACGCAGGCGCGTCCAGTCGATGTGTTCTTCCCCTACGCCGATACGGTGCGCCCGAACGAGACCGAGGGACTTCTCCCGGTTCCGGGTGCGCGGCTCGCGCACCTCAATCCCAGCGATATCGTGCCGAACCACGTCCAGCCGCGGAGCACCTTCGATGAGTCCGAGCTGGCCGAGCTGGTACACAGCATCCAGGAAGTCGGCGTGCTGCAGCCCATCGTGGTTCGTTCCATCGTGGAGCAGCCCGGCAAATACGAACTGGTGATGGGGGAGCGTCGGCTTCGCGCCACGAAGGTGGCCGGACTGACCACCATTCCGGCGATCATCCGTGAGACGGCGGATGTCGACATGTTGCGTGACGCGCTGCTGGAGAACCTGCATCGCGCACAGCTGAACCCGCTCGAGGAGGCGTCTGCCTACCAGCAGCTACTGGCCGATTTCGGCATCACCCAGGAGGAGCTCGCACAGAAGATCGGTCGGTCGCGGCCGCAGATCACCAACACCATCCGTTTGCTGAAGCTCCCCGAGGCCGTGCAGATGCGCGTTGCCGCCGGTGTTCTGTCTGCCGGGCACGCGCGAGCGATCCTCTCCGTCGGGGATCCGGCGGGCATGGTCAAGCTGGCCGACAAAATCGTCAACGAGGATCTCTCCGTGCGGGCAGCGGAGGCCGCGGCCGCGATGCAGCCACGTGTCGATTCCGTCAAGCCAACGGGCGGACGTCGTCAGGGACACCTCGACGAGATCGCGGAACGCCTCGGTGACCGACTGGACACCCGCGTAAAGATCCATTTAGGCGCAAGAAAAGGCCAGATCACAGTCGATTTTGCCACGATCGGTGATCTCAATCGCATTCTCGACGTTCTCGGCGAACCCGGTTTCGGAGCCAGCTAGCCCCACCCCAGTGTCGAGCGCCCCGCTGCTCGACCTCTCGGTGGTCGACCAGCCGGTGGTTGACCAGCCGGTGGTTGACCAGCCGGTGGTTGACCAGCCGGTGATCGATCACCCCGTGGTCGAGTGAGTCGAGACCCGCCCCGCCCCGTTAGTGTTTCACGTGAAACATGAGCATCGGCCCTCACCCGTGCGTCGAACCGGGCCGCGGTGTTCGAGCCTGTCCAGACTCTGTCCCCTCACCCTTTCCGGTGGTGGAGCCTGTCGAGACCCGAGGCCCGAGACCCGACACCTTGGCTGCACGTCCATCCAGATACGCTGGTCCTCCCACTCAAACGGGCCTGCGATTCGTCAAACCGACCTCCGGTCATCGCTAGCTGAGTCTCCGGGGCGATCAAATCAGTCATGAACTACACATTAGACGTCATCAGGAAGCAACCTAAGCGCTCAGGTGGCAGAACAGAAATCCGCATTACGGCCCTTATGAGGCCTAAATTCTGCGTATCAGAGATCGGGCACTCGAGAAGCGCACTGACCAGCCCACCCCGGATTCACGGTTTGAGTCACGACGCTCATTTTGAGTGAGCAGCCGGCATCCGCCGTCAGAGTCTGGCCTGCAGAGAATGGAGCGATCCAGTGTGCACAGGTTGCGACAGGCTCGATCACCGTCGCCCCCGTCCTGTTCCGGTGGTCAAGCGTGGCGAGACTGGTTCCCCGTCGATCCGTTTCGGTGGTCGAGTTCGTCACGTGCCGGGCCCCTCGGGTCCTTCCGCGTGACCGAGCATGACGCGGGCCAACCTGGTGAATCATGAGTGTTTCGCGGGTGAGGTCAGTCAATGGAGCCACCCGCGGCCCCCGTCAACTGATGACTTGTTCCCCACGGCTCGTGGATTTTGGTCCCGCCGTTTGTGAAACACGACGGGGAGTTGCCTGCCCCGCGCGCGGCGCGAACCCACCAGGACCTGGGTGAGGCCGTATCGGCATCCCTTCGTCCCTGATCGACATTGCCGAAATCCAACCGTGTCGAGTGCAAGAATCGCGACAGGCGGACCCAAGGATACGACGTCCAGACCGGGCGGGTCGCCATGCGAACGGGTTCCAGGGCACTGCGTGGGCGAAGAATATTGTCTCCCCGTCCCGACATGGTCATGTTTCACGTGAAACACACTCCGGGTTCGGATCTGGTCCCTAAAAGTTCGACACTGGAGCAGTTCCGCAGCGTCGACACCTCCGCGCACCTGTGCCGGTGCCCATTCCGGTCTCGACAGGATCGACCGCCGAAATGTGTGTGTTCGTGAGATCGGGGATCGTCAGCGGATGCATCCGCCCACGGCATGGCATCTGTCACAGTTGCGAGTTCGATCCGCCACCCGCGCCGGCATGCTCTCCGTCGCCTGTCTGGATTGCACCTAATCCCGGGCACACGGTGCGGAGGAACGGTGAGAATGTCCTGCCTTGCGCGCGGCGTGCCGACTCCGTGGAGGCACGGCAGTTCGTCTGCGGTCTGGTCTCATTCCGCCAGCTCGCGTCACGGCCGTCGAATCCGCGAAGGCGCCACACTGCCAAAGGGGTGGGTAGAGGAGAGGGCCAGTCAGTCCGAGCTTGTTCGCCCGTGGTTGTTCTCGGGCCGGTTCGTACGTGGAGACTCGGTGGTTTGGCGTCTACTGAGGTCAGCGAGTGGATGTGTCGTGGGCGTTTCACGTGAAACGTGGGATCCCGCAGATCACGGTCGGTGAGCGGATGGTGCCGAGTGTGGCCGGGGCTGTCCCTCGCGAGAGCATCGTCGATCAAGTAATGCTTCTCGACGCAGAGGAGCGACACCGGGCGTCGGGTGCGTGTCTACTCGTCAGCATGTCCGGCGGTGTAGTGAAAGAGTCTGCGACCTAACTTCCAGGTGCTGCCAACGACGTCGGTCCCGTCCGGGCATTCGGGCAGGTACGGGGGGCATGGCGTCCATGCCGGCAGGGCGGGCGGTGTGGGTGCGGGGTGGGTGCTCGACAACCTCCACCAGCGTGAGGGGGCGCCTGGTCGGCGCGGTCTCGATGAGCACGTCCACCGACGGGCTCGAGTGGCGACAGAACCATGTTTCACGTGAAACACGGCCCACGGCGCGGACTACGAGCCGGCGATGGCGGCTCGGGCGAGGGCGTCGTAGACGGCGCCGAGAGACTGACCGGAAGCCTCGATGCACTGGGGCACCAGGGACGTCTCGGTCAGACCCGGAAGCACGTTCGCTTCCAGGAACCAGGGAACGCCATCCGAGTCCACGATCAGGTCGATGCGGGAGATGTGGCGCAGACCGAGCAGTTCGTGGATGGCGACCGCGGTTTGTGCCACCAGTTCCGCAATCTCCGCGCGGATCCGGGCCGGTGTGTAGAACAGCGTCTCACCCGCGTTGTAGCGGGCCTCGAAGCTGTAGACGCCGTCAATGGGCACGATCTCCACGGCGGGCAGTGCAACGGGGCCGTCTCCGATGTCGATGACGGTGACCGCCAGTTCGGTACCCTCGACCTTCTCTTCCACCAGGGCAACGGTGGCGTAGGTGTAGGCGTCGACCATGGCACGCGGCAGTCCGGCGGGGGAGTGGATGATGTTGACCCCCTGGGCCGAGCCACCCTCGGCCGGTTTCACCACGAGCGGCGTGGGCAGGGCCGTCAGGAGGTGCTCGAGGACGCTGGCGGCACCGAGATCCCGGAAGGTCTCGGTGGACAGGGCGATTGCGTCGGGGGTGGCGTAGCCGGCCCGGCGCACGAGCTCCTTGGCGATCGGCTTCGACCAGGCCAGACGGGCCGGTCCAGCTAGCGAGCCCACGTGCGGTATCCCGGTGGTCTCCAGCAGGGCCAGGAGTGCACCGTCCTCACCGGTGGCGCCGTGCACGACCGGCCAGATCACATCGGGATTCCGGATGGTCAGATCGGCGAGCAGGCCGGCCTGCGGGTCCAGAACGGTGATGGTGTGGCCCAAGCTCGTCAGTGCATCCGCGACCCGGCGACCCGAGCGTAGTGAGATGTCCCGCTCGTGCGAGATACCGCCCGCGAGAACAACGATGTCAAGTGGCAAAAAATCGCTCATGGTCAGGGTTTTTCCTTGCTTTGGCTGGTGTGGATACCGACGGAGACGAACTACGAAATGTCGGGGGGCGGGGAGTTGAAGCGGCCTTCTGCGCGCAACGGGTTCAGGGAACCGGTGCCGGCGAAGGTCTCGAGCAGGTCGAGCTCATCACGGAGGACGGATGCGAGGCGACGGATTCCGACCCGGATGTGATCCGGCGTCGGGTAGCAGAACGAGAGGCGCATGTTGCGCCGCCCGTCGCCGTCGGCGAAGAAGGCGGTGCCGGGCGTGTACGCCACGAGTTCCTTGACCGCCCGCGGCAGCATGGCCTTGGAGTCCAGTCCCTCTGGAAGAGTGACCCAGACGTAGAACCCTCCGTTCGGATTGGTCCAGGTGAGGCCGGGCAGGTACTCTTCCAGGGCGTCCAGCAGTGCGTTCTTGCGCTCGTGGTAGACCCCGCGGAAGGTGTTGATCTGGCCCTTCCAATCGGACGTCGCCAGGTACTCGGAAATCACCAGCTGGCTGAACGAGCTGGGGGAGAGCACCGCGGCCTCGTTGGCAAGCACCAGCTTCTCCCGGATGGCGTGCGGGGCCAGCGCCCAACCGACCCGGAAGCCCGGGGCGAGGGTCTTGGAAAACGTGCCTAGGTAGATGACTCCGTCCTCTTCGAGCGAGCGCATCGCATCCGGTGCCGGCTGGTCGAAGTAGAGCAGTCCGTAGGGGTTGTCTTCCAACACCAGGATGTCGTCCGCCCGGGCGATCTCGAGGATCTCGAGGCGACGGGCCCAGCTGAGGGTCACTCCGGCCGGGTTGTGGAAGTTCGGGATCGTATACAGGAACTTGATGGTCTTGCCGGCGGCCTTGAGGCGCTGAATGTGCTGGCGGAGCGCTTCAGGGATCAGGCCGTGCTCGTCCATGGGCACGTGTTCTACCTCGGCCTGATACGACTTGAAGATGACCATGGCCGTGACGTAGCTGGGGCCCTCCGAGAGCACCACGTCGCCCGGGTCGAGAAAAAGTTTACTGACCAATTCGAGGGCATGCTGCGACCCCGTTGTCACGACGACATCGTCGGCGTGCGCACGGATGCCTTCAAGCCCCATCACCTCGAGTATCTGCTCCCTCAGAACGGGAACGCCCTGACCAGAGCCGTATTGGAGAGCGACGGGGCCCTGCTGGCGCATGACCCGGTCCATGGCGTTGATAACCAGGTCGGGCGGTAGGGCGGCCACGAAGGGCATGCCGCCGGCCAGTGAGACGACCTCGGGGCGGGAGGCCACCGCGAAGAGAGCCCTGACCTCGGAGGCGCGCAACCCCGCGGCTCGCTCGGCGTAGTGGTGGTACCACGGGTCGAGGTTGTTGCCGGTCTGGGGGGAGCGCTTCGCTGTCACGTCACTTCCGATCTGGTGAGGCTTCAATCGTATGCGGTCGGTACCATCCGGCCCGAATCCCAAAAAACCCGCCCGGCGTGAGCCGGACGGGTCAGGGCCTCGGTAGAGGCAGGGACGGTTAGGCCAGGTAGGCGGCCAAATCCTTCTCAAGGGCGACCTTCGGCTTGGCGCCGATGACGGTCTTGACGACCTCGCCCTTCTGGAACACCTTCATCGCCGGGATGGAGGTGATCTGGTACTTGGCGGCCAGCGCCGGGAAGTCGTCGACGTTCAGCTTGACGATGTCGAGCTTGTCAGCGTTCTCGCTGGCAATCTGGTCGAGGATCGGGCTGACGGCGCGACACGGGCCACACCATTCCGCCCAGAAGTCCACCAGAACGGTTTTTTCGTTGTTGATGACTTCCTGGTCGAAGGTGACGTCGGTGACGGCGCGTGCAGACATGTGGTTACTCCTTGATTGAGGGTTATGTGACTTCGGTGAGGGGTTACGCGAGTGCGGGTTCGCCGGCGCTGGCCAGCAGGTTCTCGGGAAGCGAGGCCAGATAGTGCTCCGCGTCGAGTGCGGCGACGGTTCCGGATGCCGCTGCGGTCACCGCCTGGCGATAGGTCGGGTCGATCACGTCCCCGGCGGCGAAAACACCGGTCTGGCTGGTTTTCGAGCTGCGACCGGCGACGGCGATGGTGCCCTCCGCGGTCAAATCGAGCTTGGTATGCACGAGGTGCGTGCGCGGGTCGTTGCCGATGGCCACGAAGATTCCGCCGAGGGGGAGCAAGGTTTCATCACCCGAGACGGTGTTGCGCAGGACCAAGCCGTCGACGGCATCCGTGCCGGTGATGCCGACGACCTGGGAATTCCAGAGGAATTCAATCTTGGGGTTGGCGAACGCACGCTCCTGCATGATTTTGGAGGCCCGCAGGGTGTCCTTGCGGTGCACGACGTAGACCTTGCTGGCGAAGCGGGTGAGGAAGGTGGCCTCTTCCATCGCGGAATCGCCGCCTCCGATCACGGCGATCGTCTTCTCCTTGAAGAAGAAGCCGTCGCAGGTGGCGCACCAGGACACGCCGCGGCCGGACAGGCGCTCTTCGTCGTCCAGGCCCAGCTTGCGGTAGGCGGAACCCGTGGCATAAATCACGGCGAGGGCTTCGTGCTTCTCGCCGCTGCCCAGCGTGATGGTCTTGGTGTCGCCGGAAAGCTCGAGCTCGCTGACGTCGTCATAGACGACCTCGGTGCCGAACCGCTCGGCCTGCTCCTGCATCTTGGACATCAGTTCCGGTCCCTGGATGCCGTCGGGGAAGCCCGGGTAGTTCTCCACCTCGGTTGTGTTCATCAGTTCGCCGCCGGCCTCGACCGAACTGGCGATCAGAAGCGGCTTCAGGTTCGCCCGGGCGGCATAGATCGCGGCCGTGAAACCGGCCGGTCCGGAGCCGATGATGATGATCTGACGCACGCGTAGACTCCTTCAGATTATGGGGGCAGCGATCTCGATTGCCTCGCTTCCGGATATAACACATCCTAATCGGATGCTATTCCACGCGGGCTGGGGACCGGTCAACGACGACGGATGCGGTCGATCACCGGGTCGATGAAGCCGCGCAGCTCAGCGGTGCGCATGAGCAGCAGCAGGCCGAAGTAGACGCCTGACATGGCGAGGCCGATGACGATCATGGTGAGAACGGCCTGGAGCGTCCCGGACAGGGCGAATCCAGCCTCCTGGGTGCCGCCAAGCACGAGCAGGAGGAGAACGCCGGCCGTGATCGCGGGCACGGCGGCGACGAAGTACTCCACGAGGCTGCGCAGGATGCGCCGCCCGTCGATGCCGCCGAGGCGCCCACGGAGCAGCCCTGCCGCCAGCAGGGCCTGCGCAATGCCGGACACGGTGACCGTGAGTGCGACGCCCGCGGCGATCCAGGCGCTGGGCAGGAGCGAGCAGGCAAGGACGCCGATGATGACCAGCGTCACCTGGAACAGGGTGAAGTAGAACGGCGTACGGGTGTCGCCGAGCGCGTAGAAGGTGCGTTGTACGACGAACAGGACGCAGAACGCAACGAGGCCGAGCACGTAGGCGACGATGACGTTGCCGATGCTCTGCACCTGTTCGTAGGGGGCGACGAAGACCCGGGCGAACGGGTAGGCGCAGACCGCGATGACGGCGGAGGCGAGCACGATGATCAGGGTGGTGCCGCGGATGGCGGAGGAGGCATCCCTTCTGACCAGAGCCAGCTTGCCCACCGAGGCGTGCTCGCTCATCCGGGTGAAGTAGGCGGTGGTGACTGAGACGGTGATCACCGAATGCGGGAGCATGAAGATGAGCCAGGCCGTGTTGAGTGCGGCCACCGAGGCGTCGGAGTCGCCGGCGAGGGTGACCACCCGGGTTTCGACGACGCCGGCCAGGGTGGTCAGCAGGAGCATCCCGAAGGTCCAGCTCGCCATCCGGCCGGCCACGCCGAGTCCGACGCCGCGGAAGCGGAAGTCGGGGCGGAAGCGCAGACCGATGCGGTGCCAGAAATAGAACAGCACGACGGCCTGCAGCACGACGCCGAGCGTGGCGCTCCCGGCGAGGACGGCGATCATCGCGGGCGTGAACTCGGTGGCCAGCCGGGTCCCGTTCGGGTCGGCTCCGTAGAGCGCCGAGAAGGTGAGCAGGCCCGCGATGGCCACGACGTTGTTGAGCACGGGAACCCAGGTGAACGGGCCGAAGGACTTGCGGGCGTTCAGAACCTCTCCGAGGACCGTATACAGGCCGTAGAAAAAGATTTGTGGCAGGCACCAGAAGGCGAACGCCGTGGCGAGGGCCAGCGATTCCGGCTTCATGTTGGACCCGTAGAGCAGGGTCAACAGCGGAGCAAGCGCGGTGGCTGCGATGGTGGTCGCGGCGAGGATGACCAGGGCCAGCGTGAGGAGTTTGTTGATGTACGCCGTGCCACCGTCGGCGTGCAGGCTGGCGCGCACGATCTGCGGCACCAGGACGGCCGTCAGCACCCCACCGGCCACGATGACGTAGACCGTGTTCGGAAGCTGATTCGCCACGGCGAAGGCGTTGGTGCTCTGACCGACCTGGCCGATCACCCCCGCCAGCACAATCAGCTTCACGAAGCCGAGGATGCGAGAAACAATGGTTCCGGAGGCGAGGAACGCGCTCGCCCGGCCGACGCTGTCGGTCTTAGGCACGGGGCTCCGTCGGGGCATCGGCCGCGCTGGCGGGGGTCAGCGGGCCGGGCGCAGCGCCGGCGGCCCCGGATTCGGGATCTTCTTCTGGGGGTGCTTCGGCTTCAGGGACTGTGGCCGGTTCTGCCTCTGGCTCAGGGGCGTCCGCAGTCTCAGTTTCGGCACGTTCCCGTCGGCGTCGCAGAATGTTGCGCCACACCCCGAACCCGAAGAACAGCACCACGAACGCGGCGAACAGGAGGGATCCGAGGCCTTCCCAGTCCGCGCGCACGTTGATCGGGATGAGGGCGGGCTGCGAGATGACCGTTCCCGCCGGAGTGAGCAGGGTCACGCGCAGGGTGACGGCGCCGTTTCCCACTGCGGCCGTCACCGGGATGGTCACGGTGCGGGCGGATTGGGCTTCGATGGTGGACTCCACCGCCTCGCCGACCAGGAGGCGCCCGTTGGAGGGAACGACCTGCACCATCACCGTCACGGCCTGGCTCAGGGCGTTGTCCAGGGTCACCGGAATGTCGACCTGGCTGCCGACCACGTTGATGGGGCCCTTGGTCGCGACCGTGATGGAGCCCACAAGCGCCGAGGAGTTCGCGAGGCTGGTGCCGACGGCATCCGCCCAACTGGCCTCCTGGGATGCCCAGGAATTGGATAGCAGAGCCATCAGGTCCAGGCGCTGCGTGCCTGTGACGATCGCCGGGTCGGACAGTACGGAGGAAAAGTCGGTGACCGTCTTCTCGGCCTCGAAGAGCTCGGCGGCCAGGGCCACGCGATCCTCCGGCTCGGCCTGGCTGTCAAACTCGACCTCTTCGGATGGGACGGATGCCCGCACCTCCGGCAGGGTGGACGGCGCGTACCACCGCAACCCGGCCAGCGCGTCGATGGTCTCGGTGAGTCGGTCCGCGCTGGGCGGCCACCCGCGGTCGAAAGTGGCCAGGAGGGTGCGCGCGGTTCCGGGGCGCTCGGCCGAGACGACCGCCAGCTGCGAGCTGACCTGGGACATGGCTTCGCGCCACGCGTCATCCGTTGTCGCGGCCGCGGCGGTGCGCAGGGCGGCGGCCAACGAATCATCGACGACCAGACCCAAACCGTGGCCGGTGCCGAGATCAAGGGATGCATTCGGGGTGAAGTCGCCGGCGGCCCCGGATGCGTTCGATCCGCCCAAAATGGTTGTGTTGAGGCCACTGGCCGCGAAAACGTCCAGGTCTGCACTCGCAACGTCACCCTCGGCCGGCCAGCCGATGTCAGTGGCGCTATATTCCCAAGCAAGCAACTCTTCCGTGGTGGGTGGTGTGCCATCGCTGGGGGGTGCGGGCTGGTCCGTTGACGGCGCCGGTGTCTCGGTGCCAGGCGGGAGGGCAGGGTCGGAGTTCGGCGTCGCGGGCTGGTCCGTCGCGGCGAACAAGGCAGGGTCGATCGCCTGGTCGAACGTGGTGGGCGTCAGCAGCGGCCCGGCGCCGGCTTGAGCCTGCAGGGCAAGGTCGGCATCAGCATAGCTGAGCGGGAATATATCGTTCGGAGCCTCGTCCAGCCGGTTCAGCCACGCGATTGCGCTGGGCGGTGCCGCCGAACCGAGGATTCGGATGGAAACAATGATCAGCGGGTCGATGGCAATGGTGACCGGGCGGCCGACGACGCCGTCGAGCTGGCGGCTCAGAACACCGGTCGGCGCCGTAAACGTTTCCAGTGCCTTTGACGTAATCAGGCCCGTCGACTGCGCGGGGACGGTGATCGGCATGATCACCGACATGTTGACGGGGGTGACCTCTTCGTCGGAATACCAGACGAAGGTGCCTCGGCCCTCTGCCCGCACCCTGTCATCTGTACTCAGGGTGGCGGCAATGCCGCGGGCACCCCATGCGTTGCCGCTGGTGAGGCCCACGGAGCCGGCCGCCACGGTCAAGGTGAAGATCTCGGTGCTGTCCGGCTGAATGGACGCCATCGTGGGCTCGCTCAACATGAGATCGCCGGGTTTGCTGTTCTTCTCCGGATCCAGCCAGCTGTTGAGGGCGTTGCGGTTGATCAGTGCCCGTTCCGCGAGGAAGAGGTCGATGGTGCCCGGTGAGATGGTGTCAAGGGTCGCGTTCTCGACGGTGACAGTGACCGTGAGGTCCTGGCCGGCCTGGAGGGGCGCCAGTGTCGCGGGCGCCACGCTCAGGTTCACCGCATTGGCCGTTACGGCGGTGGGGGTCTTCGATGTCGGGGCCGCTGGGGCAGATGCAGATGTGATTTCAGACGCGGTTGCGGATGCGGGCAGACCGGCGGAGGCGACCGGCAGAACCCCGGCCAGCAGGCCGATCAGAACGGCGCCGATCGGCCTCTTCGTGCGTGACCAGAGGCCGCGCATCGCTCCGGGGAGCGCGGGCCGACGCTTGAGAACAGACTCGGCCACCATGTAGGGGATTCTACGGCTTCGACGCGGGGGTAACGCCGCACCGGGGCAGCCGGCGTAGCTCCAGCAACTAGCATGGGGGTCATGCAAAGCGTTGCGACAGCTCTCAAGCGGCTGGGCGACCTGGCTGCTACCCCGACCGTTTCCCGATTGGCGACCGCGTTCCAGACGGCTGGACACGAACTGGCCCTCGTCGGCGGACCGGTCCGCGACGCCTTCCTCGACCGGCCGTTAAACGACCTCGATTTCACGACGGATGCCACGCCGGACCAAATCCTGCACCTCGTGAAGCCAATCTCGGATGCCCACTGGGATATCGGCCGCGCCTTCGGAACGATCGGCGCCCAAATCGCCGGCGAAAAGGTGGAGATCACGACCTACCGGTCGGACAGCTACGACGGCCAGACGCGCAAGCCCGAGGTGGTTTTCGGCCACCGCCTGGAGGACGACCTGCTACGCCGCGATTTCACGGTGAATGCACTGGCTCTGCGCCTTCCGGGGCTGACTCTGGTCGACCCCGCGAACGGCATCGACGACCTCCTGGCCGGCGTTCTGCGCACGCCGATTTCCCCGGAGATCTCGTTCGGCGACGACCCGCTGCGCATGATGCGGGCGGCCCGGTTCGCCGCCCAGCTCGGATTCGCCCTCCACGCCGACACCGCGGAAGCGATGGAAGCGATGGCGGACCGCATCCGTAATATCTCGGCCGAACGCATCGGCGACGAGCTCTCGAAGCTGCTGTGTGCGGACAACCCGCGTGCCGGGCTCGAGCTGCTGGTGGACTCCGGGCTCTGCAGCCGGGTGCTGCCGGAGATCCCCGCCCTGCGCCTCGAAGTCGACGAGCACCACCACCACAAGGATGTCTACCAGCACACCCTGACGGTGCTGGACCAGGCCATCGGCTACGAGAAGTCCCGCGGCAGCTTCGACGGCCCCGACCTGATTGTGCGCCTGGCGGCGCTGCTGCACGACATCGGCAAGCCCGCGACCCGCAAGCTCGAGCCGGGCGGCGTGGTCAGTTTCCACCACCACGACCTGGTCGGCGCGAAGCTGGCGAAGAAGCGGCTACGGGCCCTCCGTTTCGACAACGACACGACCGCCGCCGTGGCACGCCTGATCGAACTGCACCTGCGTTTTTTCGGCTACACCGAGGGTGCCTGGACGGACTCCGCGGTGCGGCGCTACGTGCGGGACGCCGGCGACCAGCTCGAACGACTGCACATCCTGACCCGTGCGGACGTCACCACCCGTAACCGCCGCAAGGCGGACCGGCTCGGCTTCGCCTACGACGACCTGGAACAGCGCATCGAGGAGCTGAACGAACAGGAAGAGATGGCGGCGGTGCGCCCCGATCTCGACGGTGAGCAGATCATGGCCGTCCTCGGAGTGGGTCCGGGCCGTGACGTCGGCGAGGCCTACCGGTACCTGCTCGAGCAGCGGCTGGATGACGGGCCGCTCGGCGAAGACGAGGCCACCCGCCGCCTGATCGCCTGGTGGGCCGAGCGCGCACAGTAGGCCCTCCCGGCGCCTTCCGGGGCCGTCTATTCGCCGAGGCTCGCCGTTTGTGCCGAGAGTCGCCGCACGGGTGACGACTCTCGGCACAAACGGCGAGAGTCGAGACCCGGTGGCACTTCGCGAGCGGATGTGTGACTATCCCTCCACAGGACCTCCGCCGCCGATCTTGGCCACAGGAGCCGCCCTTGCGATCGGTGCCAGTAGGCCGCACCACCAGCATGGCGCTATGAATCCCCACTCCCCGCATGACTGGCGGCCACTGTATCTCGGCCGTGACGCTCGGTTTCTCGGCAGCGAGGGGCGTCCTGTTCAACGGCTGGTCGGGTCCGGTCAAGCCGTTCGCCTACGACGTGGCGCTGCCGTTGACGCGACCGGTTGGGACACCATCAGCGATCGTGATCGGTACTTCTTGCGTATGCGCGCCGTGGAGGCCACCAGAAAGTCCCAGCCCGTCTACTCTTATGCATCGGCTGCTGTTTTGTGGGGACTGCCCATCGTCGGCAGATGGCCCGACGAGGTCCACCTCATGGCGGCCAGTAAAACCGGCGTGCATTCGAAGAACGGGGTCACCTGGCATCACGACCGATTGCCCGACGAAGACGTCGTGGAGATCGAAGGGATGCTGGTCACGGGTCTGCTGCGTACGCTGATCGATGTTGCACGAACGGCAGGATTCCTGTCGGCAGTCGCCACGCTCGATTACGGAACGAAACCTAAATGCATCGTACCGAACGGCATGGCTGCGCTCGGGATCGACCGCGACATCCTGCTTGATCGACTCGACTCCGATGGACCAACCCGTGGGGCACGAGCCGCTCGGATCGCCATTGTCTTCTGCGACAGTCGATCCGGTTCGGTGGGCGAGTCCCTCAGCCGGGGACAGATTCACCTGTGCGGATTCCCGCCCCCCGAATTGCAGGTGTCCTTCGTGCACGAGGACGGGCAGGAAGACATCACGGACTTCCGGTGGGTTCAGAAACAGGAGAACCGCACACTTCGCCTCCTCGGCGAATTTGACGGCAAAGTCAAGTACACGCGGGACGCCTTCATGAACGGGCGTACCAGTGAAGAAGTCGTGTGGTCAGAAAAGCTTCGCGAAGACCGGCTTCGCGGGACGGGGCACGGAATGGCGCGTTGGATCTGGGCGGTAGCGCTGCGCCGGGAGAGCCTGAAACGGCTCCTGCTCGCCGCCGGACTGCGTCCCGAACCAGGGAAATACCCCAACAGGTGAAGCGACCGTCGCCGTTCGTGCCCAGAATCTCCGATAGAACGGCGATGGTCGGCACAGTTGGCGATTCTCGCGACAGCGGTGACGGACTCGGCGGCGACGAGGGCGCCAAACGGGTGAACGGGCGGAGGCGGTGGCGGAGGGCCGCCGTTTCCGGTAGCCTTGGCAGGTTGTCTGTGTGCCGGATTCCCGGCCTCCGCTTACAACACATGCACAACCCTCCTGTTGCAGAGATTCTGCAGCCGTTTAGTCCGAAGGAGGTGGGTTAGTCATGCATCAGTACGAGTTGATGGTTATCCTCGATCCCGAGATCGATGAGCGCACCGTAGCTCCCAGCCTTGACAAGTTCCTCAACGTTGTTCGCAACGATGGTGGAACCATTGACAAGGTTGACGTTTGGGGTCGCCGCCGTCTCGCTTACGAGATCAACAAGAAGTCCGAAGGCATCTACGCCGTTGTCGACTTCACCGCCAACGCTTCTGCCACGGCCGAGCTCGACCGCCAGCTGAAGCTGTCGGAAGCCGTCATGCGCACCAAAGTGCTTCGCGCAGAAGAAGGCATTGCCCAGGTCGCCGTCGCGAGCAAGCTCGCCGCCGAGAAGGCCGCCCGCAAGGCAGCCAACCCGAAGGTAATCGCTGCGAAGGCTGAAGCCGCTGCTGCCGCCCCGACCGCCAAGGTCGCCGCGTCCGTGAAGCCCGCATCGGCAGCTGCTGCCGCCGCGGTCAAGGCTGCTCCGGCCGAGGTCGAAGCCCCGGTTGTCGACGCTCCTGCCACGGCAGAAGCTGTTGCTCCCGCGCCGGCCGCGTCCGCCGACAAGGCAAGCGACAAGTAGCCCGTGGCCGGCGAGACCGTAATTACCGTGGTGGGCAACCTGACCAGCGATCCGGAGCTGCGGTACACGCAGAACGGGCTGGCGGTTGCCAACTTCACCATCGCATCCACTCCGCGCAATTTCGATCGCGCGACCAGTGAGTGGAAAGATGGCGAGTCGCTCTTCCTGCGCGCGAGCGTTTGGCGTGAATTCGCCGAGCACGTAGCTGGTTCACTGACTAAGGGTACCCGTGTCATCGCTTCCGGGCGTCTCAAGCAGCGTTCGTATGAGACGAAGGAAGGCGAGAAGCGAACGAGCATGGAGCTCGAGATCGATGAAATCGGTCCTTCGCTGAAATACGCCACCGCTCAGCTCACTCGCGCGCAGTCATCGTCTTCTCCTCGAGGCGGTGGCTCACCTGCCGTTGCCTCGAACGACGAGCCCTGGGCTGCCAGCGCCCCCGCCGCGAACACCGGTGGAGATGTCTGGAACACTCCGGGAAACTTCAGCGACGAGACACCCTTCTAAGCCGAGCCTTACAGGCTGTTGGCTGAAAAACACTTCTTTGAGAAAGTAAGGAAATCATGGCTGGAAAGTCGAGCGGCGACCGCCGCAAGCCGCTCCGCGGTGCTAAGGGTGGCAAGAATGCCGCTCCCGCGAAGTCGATCCGGGTTGGTGTCATCGATTACAAAGATGTCCCCACCCTCCGCAAGTTCATCTCCGAGCGTGGAAAGATCCGCGCCCGTCGTATCACCGGTGTTTCCGTTCAGGAGCAGCGTCTTATCGCCCGCGCCGTCAAGAACGCTCGCGAAATGGCGCTGCTGCCCTACGCCGGTTCAGGCAGGTAGGACACCTCATGTCAAAAATCATTCTGACGCACGAGGTCTCCGGCCTCGGTGCACCCGGTGACATCGTCGAGGTCAAGAACGGGTACGCCCGCAACTACCTCTACCCGCAGGGATTTGCTGTTTCCTGGACTCGCGGTGGCGAGAAGCAGATTCAGCAGATCAAGGCCGCTCGCGTAGCCCGCGAGCACGCCACTCTCGAAGAGGCGCAGGCTCTCAAGGCTGCACTCGAGAACGCCAAGGTCAAGCTGGTCGTCAAGGCCGGCGAAGGCGGACGCCTTTTCGGCTCCGTCAAGACCACGGATGTTGCGGATGCAGTTGCCGCAGCGGGTCTCGGTGCCCTCGACAGGCGCAAAATCGAGCTCAGCCCGATCAAGATGACGGGTGAACACCAGGCAACGGTTCGTCTTCGTGACGAACTGAGTGCGACCATCACACTGCTGGTGGTAGCTGCCAAGTAAGCTCTACAGCTTTACACCCGTGTGGCGGTGGGTTCCGAAAGGAACCCACTGCCACACCTGTTTAAGCGATGCCACACACCCAATCGGGGGTGATTTTAGTCCCAGAACATGAGGCGCTGTACACAGGTTTTCTCACACCTCGACAAGATTCAACACGTACTTTAGACAGGTTTTCAACACGACACTGTGAATAGAATTAATGCCTGATCAAACTGTATTTATGCGATGAAAAACTTAAGTTGTCCACAGTTGATTCCACAGCTTTTGCACAAGACACGCGGCGTTTCGCCCAGATTGTCCACAGGCTTATCCACAGGGCGGTTTGTTCTCTGCCGAGCCGGGTCCGTATGGTGGGCACGCGGCCGCAATCGAGGTGTGCACAGTGCCCGGCAGCGATGTCGGTGGGCCCTGATAGAACTGCACCACGAGTAAAGGAGGCACGAGTGTCGATCTCTCACTTGGGTCTGGCGGACAAGCGCGGGGCAGACTCACGCGGCGGACTGGAAGCCCGGCATACCGAGCGCACGCTCCCGCACGATCTCCTGGCCGAGCAGAGCGCGCTCGGCGGCATGATGCTGAGCAAGGATGCCGTCGCCGACGTCGTCGAGACCGTGCGCGCCGCAGACTTTTACATCCCCAAGCACGAGATCATCTTCGACGCGATTCTGTCGCTCTACGCGCAGGGCGAGCCGACCGACGTTATCGCCGTCACCGACGAGCTCACCAAGCTCGGCGAGCTGTCCCGGGCCGGCGGCGCGGACTACCTGCACACGCTCACGAGCCTCGTGCCGACCGCGGCCAACGCCGGTTTCTACTCTTCGATCGTCGCCGAACGCGCTCTCCTCCGGCGCCTCGTCGAGGTCGGCACCCGCATCGCCCAGATGGGTTACTCCGGTGAGGGCGAGGTGCTGGATCTGGTCAATACCGCCCAGGCCGAGGTCTATGCCGTCACGGGTGGCAGCGAAACCGAAGACTATGTGCCGCTGACCGACGCGGTCACAGCCGCGATCGAGGAGATCGAGGCTGCCAAGCTCAAAGACGGTCAGATGACCGGTGTTCCCACCGGCTTCGCCGATATGGACGAGCTCACCAACGGCTTCCATCCCGGCCAGCTGATCATCGTGGCGGCGCGTCCGGCGCTGGGTAAGTCCACGCTCGCCCTCGACTTCGCCCGGGCAGCCTCCATCAAGCACGACATGCCCAGCATTTTCTTCTCCCTGGAAATGGGCCGCAGCGAAATCGCGATGCGTCTGCTCGCGGCCGAAGCATCCGTACCCTTGCAGAGCATGCGCAAGGGCGCCGTCGACGCGCGCGACTGGACCACCATTGCCGCCACCCGCGGTCGCATCAACGACGCCCCGCTCTACATCGACGACAGCCCCAACATGACCCTGGTCGAGATCCGGGCCAAGTGCCGCCGGCTGAAGCAACGGGTCGGCCTCAAGATGGTCATCATCGACTACCTGCAGCTGATGACGTCGGGCAAGAAAGTCGAGTCGCGCCAGCAGGAGGTCAGTGAGTTCTCCCGCGCGCTCAAGTTGATGGCCAAGGAGCTACAGGTTCCCGTTATCGCCCTCTCCCAGCTCAACCGTGGTCCCGAACAGCGCGCGGACAAGATGCCGGCCATCTCAGACCTGCGCGAGTCCGGTTCGCTCGAGCAGGACGCCGACATGGTCATCCTGCTGCACCGCGAGAGCGCGTACGAGAAGGACAATCCGCGCGCCGGCGAGGCGGACCTGATCGTCGCCAAGCACCGTAACGGCCCCACGCGCACCGTCACGGTCGCGTTCCACGGCCACTACTCCCGCTTCGCCGATATGGTGCCGGGCGCCTGACACCCTGTAGGTTCCTGATCTACATGTCATAATCCTGATCTTGTTGTCCATCGCTTGTCAGTGATGACAACTAGCAATCCTCGAAAGTCGAAACAGCTTGGCGTGACTCGCCCACCGCGTCAGTCAGTAGCGGCCCTGCGGATGGACTGGAGCGCCGCACGGCTCCAACCTTCACTCGCGGGGATCGCCAGGGCCCGTCGGCGTCGGGGCAGCCTTTCGCGAGGCCAGCCTTCTCCCGCTGGCCTGCGCCGGTGGACCATCGGCGTGCGCGGGGCACAACAATCAGCTAGCATCACCGCATGAAGCGCATAACATATATCGGCGGCTCCATTGTCACGAGCAACAGCATCACAACAACGCTTCTCGACTACGTCACCTCAGTGGCCGATAGCGACAATAGTGTGGCTGTGGATGTCACCGTGCTCGACGAGAACGACGAGACATCCGTGCACACGCTAATTCTCAGCCCAACCAGTCAATTCGACGTCGTCGATGTCGACGTCGAAGGGATGACGGAGGAAGATGAGGCGACGCGTTTCCCGTTACCTGAAATGCCGATGATCGGTATTACCGGCACCGTCGAAACCACAGGCGACGCTGGTCGGACGGCCAAGGACTTTAACCTTGTCGCTAACGAAATCGACAACGGACTTGGGAGCATTCATGGGTAAATTTATCTACGGGACTCCGTCGATCACCGTCGACTTCGACGACCGGGTGCTCGCTCACCTCAAGATCGTCATTTTGTCCAAGGTACGCAGAGGGGAAAGTTTCACGTTTTCGTGGGAATACTCGGCGGCATCAGGACACGGTCACAGCACCATTTGGATCCACCCAACGATTCCGCTTCAATTCGACTTTTTCGGCAATAAGGAACCTCTCCTAAACCGTGCTTGGGTCGAGGAATTGGTGCGTCTGTCAAACACACCAGGCGGCCTGCGGGTAACGCCGGAACCGGCCGAGTTGGAGACGCCCGCACGCGATCGATAATCGCCTGACTACTCCACCCTGACCCCCGGCGTGAAGCCTGCCAGCGGGGTCAGGGCCAATGGATGCGCGACGTCGTGTCGATGGCCCGGATTACGACGGACGCACTCGCCCTCAGGGGCTCCATCAGGTCAAAGGGCTAAGGCACGCACCCACTTTCGGGGCAGTGATAAACTTAGCTAAACTTATGAACTTGGGCTGTGGTGTCCGCGGAAGTTCCGGTCGGCCTCGCCCCGGAAGGACTATTTAGCCATGTCCCAACCTCTCTTCGAAGCGAGCACGGTGCCACCGAGACTCCTGATTCTCGGGATCACCGCCTGCCCCACCGGCATAGCGCACACCTACATGGCGGCCGAGAAGCTCGAGAGCGCAGCGGCTGAGTTGGGCTACGAGATGAAGGTCGAGACGCACGGCTCGGTCGGCGTCGAAGGCACCTTCAGCCAGGACGACATCGACCGTTCGGACGCAATCGTGATCGCGGCCGACACCAAGATCGATGCCTCGCGCTTCGCGGGCAAGCGGATCGTCTCCGTCGGGGTCGCCGACGGCATTCACCGCCCCGCCGCCCTGATCCGGGACGCCCTCGCCGCCGAGCCGTCCACCGTCGGTGACAGTTCCAGCCGGGACGCCACGCCCTCGAGCAGCGGCAAGGCCGACTTCGGAAGCACCCTGTACCGCGCACTGATGAACGGCGTGTCGTACATGATCCCGTTCGTTGTGGTCGGCGGGCTCCTGATCGCCATCTCGCTCTCCTTCGGCGGCGAGGCGACCCCGAATGGGCTCGTCATCCCGGAGGGCAGTTTCTGGCTGACGCTCAACCAGATCGGCGGACTCGGTTTCACCCTGATGGTGCCGATCCTCTCTGGCTTCATCGCCTACGCCATCGCCGACCGGCCCGGGCTCGCACCGGGCATGATCTGTGGCTGGATCGCCACGACCGGGGCCTTCTACAATTCCGAATCAGGCGCCGGCTTTATTGGCGGCATCATCACCGGTTTCCTGGTCGGCTTCGTCGCCCTCGGCATCAAGAAAATCCCCGTGCACCGCTTTATCAAGCCGATCATGCCGATCCTCGTGATCCCCGTGCTCACCACCGTGATCGTCGGCGGCGCCTTCGTGCTCGCCCTCGGCCAGCCGATCAGCTGGGTCTTCTCCAGCATGACCACGTTCCTCACCGGCCTGCAGGGTGGCAGCGCGATCGTGCTTGGCCTGATTCTCGGCGCCATGGTCGCCTTCGACATGGGCGGCCCGATCAACAAGACCGCATTCCTCTTTGGTGGAGCATTGATCGCGGAGGGGAACTCAGCCCCGATGGGCATGGTCGCCGCCGCGATCGCCGTCCCGCCGCTCGGGATGGGCTTGGCCACCCTGATCCGCGGCCGCTACTTTTCCAAACCAGAGCGTGAAGCCGGCATCGCCGCACTGTTCTTGGGATTCTTCGGCATCACCGAGGGCGCGATTCCGCTCGCCGCGGCCAAGCCGCTGCAGGTCATCCCGGCGAACATGATCGGTGGCGCCATGGCCGGAGGCATTGCCGCCCTGTTCGGGGTCACCAACTCCGTACCGCACGGTGGCCCAATCGTCGCCGTCTTCGGTGCGGTCTCCGGGGTGCCGATGTACTTCGCGGCCTTGATCACCGGCGCCGTCGTCACCGCCCTCGTTTCGGTGCTGCTGCTCGGCATTACCGCGCGCAAGTCGACCCGCCACGCTGCAGCGACGGGTGCGGCCACGGGCACCGCCGCCGGGGCTTCCGGTCCTGTCCCCGCGCCCACGGGCCCATCGGACGCGGATGCCGGCACGGTCGGCTCGGTAGCGTCCGAGTCCGAATCGTCGCCTATGCCCCCGGCGAAGAAGACGGTGCTCGACTATATCGACGAACGCACGATCGTGCTCGACGTCGACGAGACCGACCGGGATGCGATGATCAGCACCCTCGCCGGCCTGATGAGCAAGACCGGCCGCGTCACCGACGAGACCCTGGTGACCCAGGCCGCCCTCGCCCGCGAGAAGCACGGCACGACGGGCATCGGCGACGGCATCGCGATCCCCCACGCAAAGTCGGACGGTGTAACCGCCCCGGTACTCGCCTTCGCCCGCAGCACGCAAGGCATCGACTGGAACTCAGCCGACGGCTCCAAGGCCACGCTGATCTTCATGATCGCCGTCCCGGAGGCGGAGGCCGGAACCGAGCACCTGAAGGTACTCGCCCAGCTATCCCGCGCCCTGATAAAGCCCACCTTCCGCGACGCCCTCCAGGCCGCCACGACCCCGGCGCACGTACTCGAGGCGCTGGCCCTGCAAGTCGGCGCGAAGACGGTCGCACCCGACGCGTTCTAGGAGCCTGCCGATGGTACGCATCGGCAATCCGAGCGCTTAGTCTCCAGCAGACCAGAAACGCCGCGGCTTCGGGTCGAAAACTCAACGATTTCGGCCTGCCAGGTTGGGTGTCACGAAGGAACGTCTAGCGGGGCACTGGCTGATGTTTTCGTTTACCGAATTTGTTATCGGGAACCGCGACTGATTCAGGTCGCTGCGGTCGGTCAGGCGATGCTCGTATAGCGGGAGCAGGCATCGAGCACCTTGTTGGCATCATGAGTTCCTGCGCGATTGAGGCCTTGCGGACCGAAAATCGGAAACGGTAGATCTAGCCGGCGCCCATCGACAGTCTGAAAAATGCGGAGGGCCAGAACCGCGACGCTGATATTTCCTATTTCGACCGTGTGTCGGCCGGGATGGGCGTAATCAATGTCGTTCCAGGGCAGGGCCATTCGAGGGACATCGGTTCGTCCGCGGCCCCAAAGCTCGATTCCTTTCGGTCCGAGCGTGACCACGAAGTGCTGGCGCAGTCGCGGTCGGTCGGTCCCAATCGTCTTCAGGGCGTCGATGAGTGCCGGGGTGCGCTGCGTCATGAAGACAAAGGCGTCGGGTCGAACCGCCTTTGCCGCTCGCAACTTGGCGCGCTGGAATACGGCGGTGCCCAAGAAAATCAGGGCGACAAGCACTCCAAGCCCCACCAGCCCGATCCGGCCTGTTTGTTGGAACGACATTCGATCGGCGAACTGGCCATCTGCGCTAACCAACAGGTCGCTGAGGACCACGGCGATGAACCCGATCGCGATGATTGCAAGGCCCCAGATCCCGATCTTCATTGGCAGCGAGGTGGGCACGTCGACGAACCGCACGGCATTGCCGAGCGACGACGCGTTGACTACTGCTCCAGAGGTCATGAGCCGAGCCTACCCATCGGGTGACACGGAGCGGTAGCAACAACGGGGGTCGGAAATCACACGCCGTTAGGGCTGGTGATGCGGTCATGACGCGGCAGCGTTGCTGCTCACCAAGGTGATGAGGGCAGCGGTGAGATTGCGTCCGGTAAGCCTTGAGACACTAGGCACCGCCCAATTCGCCAATTGCAGTCAGATTCATGTGTGGGGTGTCTCGTAACCTCAGTGTGTCGAAACACATGAGATGTAAGACGACTCGAAGCCCGGTAATGCGACATCGAGCTTCACAGGGCGCGGTCATTTATCTCCAAACTCCACAGAACTCGCGTGTGCCGCGAAATACGCGTCGAACTCGCTGATGTCACTTCCAGCTGCGCGGAGGTGATCGCCGTTGGGCCGTTCAGACTCCAGCTCTGACCAAACTAAGCCAGCAAAGTAGGCCACGAAGAAGCTCGCCGCTCCCACCTGCCAGGAATGTCTGGCTATGAATTACGAGGGCACCCGCGCTGTCGCGTCGAAAAGCGCGTCGACCGCTGGCGCGAGCCTTTCAATTTGGCGACGTTTCACCGCGCTCGTGTTTGGGTGATGAGTTATGTATTCGTCGGGAAGCAATGCCGGAGCGAGCATCGCTGCCTTCTGAAATGCGAAGATGACCTCATCGATCTGCTGGCGATCACGGATGAGCCGTGATTTTCTGGCCTCCAATCGGGGCTTAGCAAAGTACTCTACGACGAGAGTCGTGATGAGAGCGACGAGCACGGGAACGCCGATTTTGCTAAAGGCGTCGGCTATTTCATTCGGGATCATGGGCAAATCTTTTGCATCAGGTTCGTCGATCTTGCGTTCTACTCGTCTGCACCTGGAGCAGGCTCAGGCCGTCGTGGAGGCAGAATGCGGTACAGGCTCGATTTCGTGATGCCGGTCTTAGAAACAATGTCGGGGATTGTGTGCCCCGCGTTGCGCAGGTGATCAGCATAGGCGAATTTTGTGGGATCCACGACGCTGGGGCGCCCGATGCGCCGGCCCTTGCTCATCGCAACTGCACGGGCATGGGCGGCACGTTCGAGCGAATAGATGCGCTCCATCTGTCCAAATAAGGCGAGCATGACTACGGCTAGCTGCGACATCGGATCAACCGGATTGGCGGAGTCGACCCGAATCGGATCGGCTAGGTTTCGTACCCCGACGCCACGTTCGCGCAGGTCGTGGATCATGTTTAGCGTGTCTCGAACAGTTCGGCCGAGACGGTCCAGGGTGTGCACCACGATTACATCGCGTATCGAGCGACTTTGAGAGCCTCCGTTAGCCCCGGTCGGTTTGTCGTCGAGCCTGATTTCTTGTCGACGTAGACCTGATCGGCGGGGATCCCGACGGCGCCGAGCGCGTCGAGCTGCCGGTCGAGGGCTGCTTGGCAGTCGAGACGCGAGCGTAGCTAATATCCACAGCGACCGTACCGGAAGTCGGTTTTGTACGAGAGAAACGAAACACCTTTTCGAACCTAACTTTTGGAACGAATTTCCACGGCGTGTCGAAATTCTAAACTCCGCCGTAGGAGGCGTTCCACTTCCAAGGATATGGAACGGTTCGGCTTCGAGGTTTTACGTTCAGTTCGGCACTCGGATTGAAAGTCGTTGCGGCGTCCGCGGCGCAGCGTTCCGAGCTCGCATGTTTACGCCATTCACCTCTGGTCAGTGTGCTGGCTTGAGGCCGGTGATAGCGCGGCTGTGGGGGAGGCGCAGCAACAGCAGTCCCACCGGCCAAGCGATTCCGATCGTGAGCAGGTAGACCACGGGTTTCGGTAGACCCAATGAGTAGAGGCCTGTGATCACCGCAGGGTGGATAAAGAGCACCGTTAATGACGCCTGGGCAAGTTGAGTGACCACTCGCGAGAGCTGGCCAATGCCGTCGACTCGGCTCTTTCGTCTGACACCTTGTTTGGCATCCTCCCCAACAGAATCGCCGCCCAGCAAACCCTCTGTAATGAGAATGAAGCCGAAGGAAAGTGCGACGGCCACCACTATGCTCACGACCGGGGTACCCACATCGAGCCGCTTCAAATCAAGCGGCTGCGACCATCCCAGAACGATGAGGGTAAAGGAAACCGCAAGCAACACGACACCAGTGACAATCGGGTGCCGCACCATGCCCCGGGCCCGCCGCATCGAACGCCCGGCAACGATGAAGACGATGCACGCGAGGGCGAGCCCCAGGCTCAACGGCAGGAATCGTGCAGGATGTCCCGGGATGTACGCCGCCGCGATGAAAAGTATCGCGGCGATGGCCCACTGCCCGGGTAACGGCAACCGTGACACAGGCCAGTAGATGACAGCGGCGAAGAACAACGCTGTCACAAACCACATCGCCCAAAAGGGCCCACCGGTCGCGAACTGGCCGCCCCAGAGAAGGTGCGCGAGCCTGATCGGATCGAAGCCGCCCTCCACACTTTCGGTCCCTAAGGTGACCGTTCCAAGCAGCACGAGCCAGACCGCGTAAGGGATGAGGAGGGACCTGACCCGGTTCCTAACCTCCCGGTTAAACGACCGACCGACCTTCCAGAGATAACCGGAGAGCAAAAAAAAGATCGGTACATGCCAACTGTAAAGAAATGGTCGTGCTGGACCGTCTACCCAGATGTGGCCGGCCACGATTGCGAGCATTGCGAACACGCGCACAGCGTCGAGGGACACGGAGCGGCCCCCGTGGAAGCCAGCACGGACGCGCGCTCCCGTCGATAGGAATTTTTTCTCGTTGGTCCCACCGTCGTCTTGCCCGCTACTACTGATAGATCTTCCTCCCAATATTCACTGGCAAGTCGTCATCGTTCGACCATGGACGAGGACCTAGGTAATGTCCAACAAACTGTCCAGCGCAACTATCGGTGCGGATGCATCGTACCTTCGGCGCCTCAAACCCCATGATGATCAGTGCCTCCCATTGGTGCAGGCCAGCTAGTCGCAGTACCGCGGCTAGTCCTTCCGGCGCATTAGGCCAGTGGCGTTTGATCGCGACGCTACCTGCTTGTTGGGTCGCGAACTGCAGCGCGATCGCGACAATAAGGGCGCCGTCAGCATATCCCAGAACCGGGATGAAGTCAGGGATCACATCAATGGGAAATAGAAGGTGAAAGAGAAGAATGTGGAGCCATATTCGCACGCCCATGGACACTGAATGATCGCTCGCGAGCCGCCGAAGGAGATGCGAAGTATCGGGCACGAGCCGCAACAAGTCCTTGAGCGATGCACCTCTTAGGTGACGCGTGGATTCAATCCAGAGGAAAAGCACGAGCGCGAGCCAGAAGAGTGCGAGGCTTCCCAGGGCGCTAGCGCGAACTGCCACCATTCAGTCATCATTCACGCCCCCCGTGACGAAAACCACGAGCGTCTTAGCGTTCGTCGCAGCAAAGTATTCCAACTCCAATCGCATTCCAACCGACTATCACCCACTTCCTCGTCGGCCTTGGCGGTTATTGCTGTGAACCGAGATGGGGTCCACCAGTTGTACCGACTCGAGTGTGTCCCACCCGGTGCTGCTTGGCGTTTGTCGAGCCGACCGCTGGGGAGCCCGCCCTTGACACGGGCGTCGATGGCTCTCTCGGTGAGCGTTGGCTCTCTCACTTTCTTCTCACGGTGGTGTCAATAGCGTCAGTTTTATGACAAAGATGGCAATAACTATCAGGGGCCTGTTGCGGTCCTTCGGTTCCCGGCGGCGTTAGCCGACCTCGCTCTCGAGGTGCCGATGGGAGAAATATTCGGGTTGCTCGGGCACAACGGGGCGGGCAAGACCACGTCGGACTGGCGTAGCTCGCGATAATCATCACCGCCCACCGGCTCTACCTCGCCTCCCGCCAGTGGCGAACAAGAACGCTCGCCTCGCCCCGGACAGGAAAGGAATGACCCGCTGATGGCCGTTTCGATCGTGATACCCACCTACAATGTGGCACCGAGCATCGCCGAGCTCGCCGCACGGATTAGTGACGCCACAACCAATTACGACGCGGAAATCATCTTCGTCTCTTCGGACGACACACCGCAGGTAATAGTTCACGTCGGCAACACCGCCCGCCTCCCCGTCCGCATCATCCACCGAAGTACACCCACCGGCGGCTTAGCGGGCGCGGTCCTCGAGGGCATTGCCGCCAGTGGCGGGAAGTGGTGCATCGTGATGGACGGCGATCTGCGGCACCCTCCCGAGATGATTCCGATTCTGCTAGCCGCAACCGCTAGCGAACACGAAGATGTGGTTGTCGCCTCCCGGAACCTTGACGACGGTTCATCCGGCGGGCTCGCAGGCGCATCCCGCCATATCGTCTCCACCGCAGCAAACCTCCTGGCACGCGCAATGCTCCCCGTCAGGCTGCAGAACTGCACCGACCCGATGACAGGCTTGTTCGCCGTACGCCGCGCCACCATAGATATAGCAGCGTTGCAGCCACGAGGAGTCAAAATACTGCTCGAGATTCTGGCCCGGAATACGGTCACCGTGGTGGAGGAACCGTTCGTTTTCGACGAACGACAAGCCGGTCTATCCAGAGCCGACTTCCAGCAAGGGGTCCGCTTCGTCACGCAACTTGCCGCACTCCGATTCGGTCACCTTTCCGGCTTCGTCACCATCGGCGCAGCTGGCGCGGTAACGAACCTGCTCATCATGGCAGGACTGCAGGCTCTCGGCGTGTGGTACATCGCTGCTGCAATCATCTCTGCAGCCGTCACAATCGTCGGCAATTTCCTCCTCCAAGAACGATTCGACTTCCGAGACCTCCGAGGACCTGCCGCATCCGGATGTATCCGATTTGCCCGATACTTCGCCTTCAACGGCGTCGAGGCGACGGTTCGCACCGCTGTGCTCTCGGCCGTCGTCGAGACAACGACACTGCCAGGAATTGCGACGCAGGCCGTCCTCATCGGCATCGGATTCATGCTCAAATTCGTTCACGACTCTCAACGTTGAACGTCAACGGCGGTATGGTCACCTCGTGGCACATACAAACCCACCCATGGTAATTTTTAGGAAGAGAGCGAGCACATGAGTCAAGAAGTGAATATTGCTGCACAGCAGAAGTTTGGTGACGCCGTGAACAGCGGAGAACTCGACCTTCTCAATGACCTCGTGGCCGAAGACGCAGTCGACAACGACCCGGCCCCTGGCCAGGGCCCGGGACACGCAGGCTACAAAGCGTTCTTCGGCGAGATGATTGCCGCTTTCCCCGACCTGCACATTGAAGTCGAGCGCCTCGTCGCAAACGACACCGACGTCGCATTCGCGTACACTCTCACCGGCACCCACCAGGGCCCTCTCATGGGCCACCCGGCTAGCGGGAAAACGATGTCTGTTCGTGGCATGCAAATCAGCCGGTTCGAGAACGGGAAACTTGTCGAGCGTTGGGGTAGCAGCGACGAACAGGGCATGCTCCAACAACTTGGTCTGGCACCGTAACCTGCGATAACTGGCGTTCCTAATCAGAAGGAGTAGGGCGGAGGACGCTTATTTGACTATGTTTCATGACGCTAGACGGCCTTGATCGCGCACTGGGCACGCAGGCAGAACTGTACTGGTGTGCCTGGGAGCGCCTCCGACCCGTCAACGCTGGCGCGTAGGTAGGGGTGGCTCGTAAATTCGTTGCCGCTACCAACATTGCGCGTATCGTTTTGCCGCGCGTTTTGTTGGTCTTATGAGGACGAGCTGACCTAGCGGATCTTACGGGTAATCAGCTGACGGAGGCTTCTGCGGCGCTGCGAGGTGACGGCTCAGGCAGTGGACAGAGCACGATGGATTTTGTTGTACCCGCCAGTTCGTTGAGTGCGGCGGCGTGGCTCCATAGGAAGATCCATATTCTGACCATGGCTGTGTCGGCCGACGACGGCACTGCAAACTTGTACATGCAGATTGCACAGGTTTCGGTGACGGAGGCGTCATACAAGGAGCCGAAGGCGAGTGCGTCACCGGCGGCTACCTGTTCGAGTAGCAAATGGTCGCCGGCACCGTCCCGGGGGGGACGCGGCTTCGTCTCGGCGGTGGTCATGGTGCGGTCCCGGACGATCGAATGACGAGTGTAGAGAAGGCACTCCCTGGATGTGGTGAGTGAATCCGCTGACAGGGTGGTTACGTCCCCGTGAGTGGTGTGGTTTCCCGCTCTTGAGCGTTGCTTCGTCAACGTTAAGAGCCACCGTGGGATGGTCAGTGAGTACCGACTAAAGCAACTTACAAAGGACACCACACGATGGCTCTAGACCAGTCTGCCGTGCTCGACCTGCTGGGAGAACTCAAACTCACCGATGTCACCGACCGCATCCGCGTCGCGACCGAAACCTTGTGTCAAGAATTGATCGATGCGGAGGCGACCGCGTTCATCGGTGCAGCCCCGTTCGAGCGCTCTGGCGACCGCACCACTTACCGCAACGGCACCCGAGCGCGCACCCTGACGACCACAGCCGGGGGCCTCGATCTGAAGATCCCGAAGCTGCGCGCCGGGTCGTTCTTCCCCGCGCTCCTGGAGCGTCGCCGTCGGGTCGACCAGGCGTTGTTCGCTGTCGTGATGGAGGCTTATGTCCACGGCGTCTCGACCCGCAAAGTCGACGACCTGGTCAAGGCCCTCGGAGCGGACACGGGGATCTCGAAGTCGGAGGTGTCCCGGATCTGCGCGGGCCTGGACGCTGAGGTGGCCGAGTTTCGCGACCGCACCCTCGCCGCCCAAGACTTCCCGTACGTGTTCCTCGACGCGACCTACTGCAAAGCCCGCGTCGGGCACCGGATCGTGTCCCAGGCCATTGTCGTCGCGGTCGGCGTGGCTGCCGACGGGCGCCGGGAAGTCCTCGGCTTCGACGTTGGTGACAGCGAGAACGAGGGCTTTTGGACCAGCTTCCTTCGGTCGCTGAAGACCCGCGGCCTCGACGGGGTCAAGCTGGTTATGTCTGACGCGCACACCGGCCTGAAGAAGGCCATCGGGACCGTGTTCCAGGGCGCCGGCTGGCAGCGCTGCCGGGTTCACTTTATGCGCAACGTCCTCGCAGTGATCCCGAAAGGATCCCAGGACATGGTCGCCTCGATCATCCGCACCATCTTCGCCCAACCGGACCGCGAACACATCGAGAAGCAGTTCCGAGAAGTCACGACCATGCTCGGCCGCTCGCACCCCAAGGTCGCTGCCATGCTCGTCGACGCACAACCCGACCTCCTCGCGTTCGCCGCGTTCCCACGGCGACACTGGCGCCAGATCTGGTCCACGAACCCGCTGGAACGGGTCAACAAGGAGATCAAACGCCGCACCGACGTCGTCGGAGTGTTCCCTAATTCCGCGGCCCTGCTGCGCCTGGCCGGGTCGGTCCTGATCGAGCAGCATGACGAGTGGGAAGCCGGCGAACGCCGTTACTTCTCCGAAGCATCCATGCTCGAGCTGGCCACCATGAACAACCCCATCGAGGTCATCGACGAGGCGGTGATACTCCCCGAACTCGCCGCCGCCTAAGCTAGAACAGCTGACCCGCACGGTGTCGAGAAACTCCACCACTCTGCGGGACGTGACCAATTCTCGTCGATTGGCTTGCGCGCTGATCCTTTGCAACACGTCGAAATATGTGACGGATTATGTGAAGAATTTTGGGTTTCTGGGCGATACGGACGTGATGTCACGTAATCGAACGTTTAGATGACAGGGGTCGAGCATGCACGTCGGATGCATGCGCGTGTCAAAAGCTAATGGTTCGCAGAGCACTGATCTACAACGAGACGCACTCCTGGCCGCCGGCGTCCCTGCAGGGGATCTCTACGAGGACCGGGCATCCGGCAAGAAGAACGGACGGCCACACCTGGCGGCCTGCCTGAAGGCGCTGCGTCATGGTGACACGCTCCTGGTTCAAAAGCTGGACCGGCTCGGCCAAGACCACGATCATCCCGACCTCGGGCCCGGGGCGGCAATCGACACCACCACTGACCGTGCGGGTCGTGGACTACACGATCGACGACGGACGCGACAACCCTGACGCCTACCGGCTGCTGACCACGATCCTTGATCCGGCGGAGGCCTCCGCGGAAGAACTCGCGACCATGTACTCCGAACGATGGGAGATCGAGTCCGTGTCCGACGAGCTGAAGACTCACCAACGCGGGCCGCGCATGGTGATGCGGTTCAAATCCCCCGACCTGGTCAAGCAGGAAATCTGGGGCCACCTCTGCTGCCACTACGCGATCCGCACCCTCGTGGTCGAGGCCGCCCAGCATGCTCACCGCGACCCTGACCGGGTCTCCTTCATCGCCGCACTCCGCATCGCCCGCCGTTCCGTGGCTCAGGGCGCTTTTCCTGCCTCCGCGCCCTGACTACGCCACACCGGTCTGGCGCCATGCGGTAACCGCCCTGATCCGACGGCTGAACCCCGCGCGACGACGGCGTTCGAACCCTCGCGTCATCAAACGCAAGGTCTCAAAATGGCCCGCCAAACGCTTTCACCACGCGCACTGGCCACAACCCCTCCACGAGCCAGAAATCACCACTCAACCGCTTAAATGAACGGTATTGGGCTTGAACTCGAACCACCGGCCGTCGGCTTCAGAGATCCGAAATAACGCCCTTCGAATTGGCACCGCAACCTCGCAGCGAGGGAAGTTTTCACGGTGAGTGCTTTCGTCGCAGAGACCGCCGCCGGGAACACTCTTACCCGGATTGCACAGGACGCCGGATTCGGAAGAACCACGCTTTCTCGGCAATTTAAGGAACATGGAATCCAGCCACCTTCTTGTGGTCGTCGCCCGAAAGACATTTCACGGGAGTTTCCCGTGCGGCACTACGTCGACCAGGGTGAGTCCGCCCGGGAAATTGCAGCGATCCTCGGGATGAGCCCGAGTGCTGTCCTCCGTAGACTCCGTCGGGAAGGCATCCAAACGCGTCCAAGAGGCGGCGCGAGGCTCATACCAGTTCAACTTCGTGCTTCGGACTCACGGGTGGACTCGCCTTCCGCCGACGTGTTGGTCGTGACACGCCCCACTCTCGATTTTGACATCGAGAGACGGGGCATTTCGTAGCAGGCATGGAGCGTCCAAGCGCTAACGATGCAGCGGGTCTAGCGTCTTACAAGTTTCTGCTGCAGTGGATGTTGCATTAGCCGGTGTTCCGACTGGTGGCTGTGGAACGGTCACGATGGATCGAGTTGTGTGTCCTTCCGGATCCTTCTTGGCGCGAGCTCTCCGACACAACAAGATGATTGAGTTGACAACCACCGTGCCCAGGCCAATGACATAGTCAGGGATCCACCAGGCGCTCGACCGGTCCTCCGATCCCGGTGAAGTTGACGCAGCCGCGATGAAGCTTGCGCCCAGCGAAACGAACATCAGAGTTCCACCGGCCGTTAGCACGCCAACTTGAATCCGGTCAGCAGTTAATGTCCATGAAGAAGATGCTTTGACATAGTTTCTGATCAGCTGCGATCTCACTTCGCTGAGGGCGACTTAGTCTGTACCAGAGAGCTTCTCAATCGCAGACGTGAGTCGTTAAATTCGACCTAGACCGACGTTCGGCATGAAGGCGCCACTGACTGAGACGCCTATCGCGACGGCGGCTGTGATTGAAGCCACGATGCTCGGAATTTCCTCAACTGCTGACATGCCATAAGGGTATTGCCGGGTGATCTCACCCCTTGACCACCTGCACGACAAGGTTGAGACACGGTCGAGGATAGTGACGGGTAGACGGGGATTGGCGCGGTGACAGGTGTACAGGATTCGCCGTGATTTCGGCAGTAGCCAATGACAACTGAGTCAGGAACCTACACACCCGCCGCAGCGCGGTCATATTCTCCGGGCGGCACGCGAATCCCACTACGCTACGAACGGGGACGAAAGTGCCGCGCAAGTGTTCGGATCGGTCCGTTCTCGCTCGTGGCCGTTCGCCACGAAGGAGACGCGCGTGAGAGTCGGCATCGGACGAGAACGCCTGCAAGGTGAGCGCCGCGTCGCGGCGACCCCCGAGACAGTGACCCAGCTCACAACCCTTGGACTCGAGGTCCTGGTTGAGTCCGGTGCGGGCGCCCCTTCCGGTCACGGCGACGCCGCCTACACGGATGCCGGTGCCGCCGTTGTGCCGCACCTCACCCCGGGCGACCTCGATGTCTACTGCCACGTGCGCCCCCTCGCCCCGGAGTTCGCGGCTGCTTTCCGCCCCGGCACGATTACGGTCGGTCTGGCGTCGCCGGCCTCCGAGCTGGCCACCGTCGCCGCCCTGGCCGCGGCCGGCGCGACGGCCTTTGCCCTCGAGCTGGTTCCGCGCATCTCGCGCGCCCAGTCGATGGACGCGCTCACTAGCCAATCGCTGGTCTCCGGCTATCGCGTGGTGCTCGAGGCGGCCATCCGATTCCCCCGCTTCTTCCCGCTCTACATGACCGCGGCCGGTACGATTCCGCCGGCTCGAGTGCTCGTGCTCGGGGCCGGCGTGGCCGGACTGCAGGCAATCGCCACGGCCAAGCGCCTTGGTGCCCGGGTCTCGGCCTACGACGTGCGCCCGGCCTCGGCCGATGAGGTCATCTCCATGGGTGGCACCTTCGTCGACCTCGACCTGGACGCCGTCGAGGGTACGGGTGGCTACGCCCGGGAACTGAGCGTAGATCGTGCCGTGCGCC
Source organism: Cryobacterium sp. M25 (assembly GCF_002929635.1). Lineage (NCBI taxonomy): Bacteria > Bacillati > Actinomycetota > Actinomycetes > Micrococcales > Microbacteriaceae > Cryobacterium > Cryobacterium sp. M25. The sequence goes on from NZ_PJJU01000053.1 coordinate 97,545, forward strand.
AGCGCGAACTGCTCGCACCCTACGTGGCCGCAGCCGACGTCATGATCACCACGGCGGCCATCCCCGGTCGCGCGGCCCCGCTGCTCGTCACGCACGAGATGGTGGCCGCGATGCGTCCAGGCTCGGTCGTGATCGACCTGGCCGCCGAGACCGGCGGGAACGTCGAGGGTGTTCTCGCCGGTGTGGACACCCTGGTGCCCACCCAGGCCGGTGACGGCTCCGTCACGCTCGTGGGCATGAAGGACGCCCCCTCCACGATGCCGGCGGACGCCTCGCGGCTTTTCGCAAAGAACGTGGCCAACCTGCTCGCTTTGATGACCGTCGACGGCACGGTGACGCCCGACTTCACGGACGAGGTCGTCGCCGGGGCGTGCCTGACGCATGACGGCACCATCCGGCACGAACCCACGGCCGCCGCCGTGGCCGCCGCCGTGGCCGCCGCCGTGACAGGAGAACACTGATGGATCCAATCACCCTGCTGACCGTCGTCGTGCTGGCGGTCTTCGTTGGCTTCGAGGTCGTCTCGAAGGTCTCGAGCACCCTGCACACCCCACTGATGAGCGGGGCGAACGCCATCCACGGCATCATCCTGATCGGCGCCATCATCGTCGCCGGGCAGACCCTGGAGCCGTGGCTGCTCGCGGTCGCCCTGCTCGCCGTGGTGATGGCCACCGCGAATCTCGTCGGCGGCTTCGTCGTGACCGACCGGATGCTCAAAATGTTCGCCCCCCGCAAACCGGCCGGCGCCGGCCCGAAGACCGATCCGAAGGACGCGACGAAATGAGCCTGCTCAGCCCCGAGTGGACCAGCCTGCTCTACCTGATCGCCGCGGTCTGTTTCATCCTGGCCCTGCGCGGGCTCTCCTCGCCGAAGACCGCCCGCCGCGGCAACCTGATCGGGGCCGCCGGCGCGCTGCTGGCCGTGATCACCGTCTTCCTCTCCGCCCGGATCGAGAACATCCCGGCCATCCTCATCGCCATCGCGGTGGGATCGGCGATCGCCGCTCCCATCTCGCGGCGCGTGGAGATGACGCAGATGCCCCAGCTCGTCGCGCTGTTCAACGGCGTCGGCGGCGGTGCCGCGGCACTGGTCGCCATGCTGGAGCTCGGCAGCACCGACAGCCCGTGGAGCAAGGTGGCCGTGGTCTTCACGATGCTCATCGGCGCCGTCTCGTTATCCGGCTCCGCGGTCACCGTCGGCAAGCTGCAGGGCCTGATCAGCTCCAGGCCGCTCATCTTCCCGGGCCTCGCGATCGTGATGGGCGGCATCGTGCTGGCCGCCCTTGTGGCCGGAGGCTTTGTCGTCGCCACCGGTGCGGCCGGTTGGGCTATCGGCCTGCTCGTGCTGGGACTGCTCGTCGGGGCGCTGCTCGTGCTCCCCGTCGGCGGGGCCGACGTGCCGATCGTGATTTCCCTGCTCAACGCCTTCACCGGTCTGGCCGTCGCGGCCTCCGGCATCGTTCTCGGCAACCTGCTCCTTGTGGTGGCCGGCACCCTCGTGGGCGCCAGCGGCACGATCCTGACCCGGGCGATGGCATCCGCCATGGGTCGCGGCGTGAACGGAATCCTGTTCGGGGCGTTCAAGGGCGGTTCCACCGCCGGGTCGACCGCCCAGAGCGACCGGCCCGTGCGCAGCTCCAATGCGGAAGACGTCGCCGTGCTGCTCAACTACGCCCAGCGCGTGGTCATCGTGCCCGGCTACGGCCTCGCCGTGGCGCAGGGCCAGCACACCATCGCCGAACTCGCCACCACCCTCGAGGCGCGCGGCGTCGAGGTCGTCTTCGCCATCCACCCGGTGGCCGGGCGCATGCCCGGGCACATGAACGTGCTTCTCGCCGAGGCGAATGTGCCCTATGAGGCGCTCAAGGAGATGGCCGAGGTCAACCCCGAATTCAAGAACACGGATGTCGCCCTCGTCGTCGGCGCCAACGACGTGGTCAACCCGGCCGCGAAGACGTCGCCCGGCTCGCCGATCTACGGCATGCCGATCCTCGACGTCGGTGATGCCCGGCAGGTGGTGTTCCTCAAACGGTCGATGCGTCCCGGTTTCGCCGGCATCGAGAACGAGCTGCTCTACGACCCGAAGACGACGCTGCTGTTCGGCGACGCCAAGGACTCTCTGACGAAGGTGCTCGGCGCGGTCAACGCGCTCTGAGTTCGGTGCCCGCCCGGCCCCGGCCCCGGCGCACAGGTCAGGGCGGTAGGGTTCAGTCAGGGACCCGACCCTGACCCCGATCGGGGCGGTTCCGGTGCGAGGGAGAGCCATGACGAGCAGGTGGGCGCGATTCGGTCGCGGCTGGCTGACCGCATCCGTCGCCGTCTTCGTCGCCGCCCTCTCGCACATCGCCGGCGGCGGCAACGCTCCCGGCTGGCTCAGCGTGGGTCTGGCCCTCGCCTTCGCGGGGATCGCGTCCGTACTGTTGGCCGGCACAAGCTTGTCGCTATTGCGTCTCTCCCTCTCCGTCGGGGTCAGCCAGCTTCTGCTGCACGTTCTGTTCGGCCTCGGCGGGGCCTCGAGCGCGACGATGACGAGCACCTCCCATCACGGAGCCGTCACCCTGGCCGACGCGACCCCCCACCTGATGCACGCGGTCGGCGCCCTGCCTGGTGGCTGGATGTGGGTGGCACACGCCCTGGCCGCCCTCGTCACCATCGCCGCCCTGTACCGCGGCGAGAAGACGTTCTGGGCGCTGCTCGAGGAGACGACGATCCGTCTCATCGCGGTCCTGATCGAACGCCTCGCTCCGGCGCAGATCGGAACGGATGCGGCGACGGTGCGCCCTGCTTTCCGCCGGGTCTTCGTTCCGGCCGATCTCGGCGTACTGCTCTCCAGTGTGCTCCGCCGCGGTCCGCCCCTGCGCGCCCTGGCACCGTGAGGCTCTGACCTTCTCACCCGTGCGCTCTGATCCCGATGCGCTGCACCCTACGCGCGACCCGCTGACCCGCAGAGCCGCTGACACCTGGCCCGAACGATTCCGTTCGACCTCGGTGAGGTCGCCGGCGTCTGCGCACCCGGCCACCGGCACGTCTGTGCCCGGTGAATCTGCCGTCGCACCGCCCCATCTCTTCCCTCCACGAATCGGAGATTTCAATGATTTTTGCCCTACCGCGACGCCCGGCAGCAGCCGTTTTCCTGACCCTGGCCGTGATCGCTCTGTCCATATTCAGCCCGGTGGCTCCGGCGGCCGACGCGCACGACCAGGTGGCGTTGACCGTTCCGGCCGACGGTGAGAACGTCGACCTCGCTCCCGCCGAGATCGCCATCACGTTCACGGACGACATCCTCGAGGTCGGCGCCATCGTCATGGTTGTCGATACCGAGGAGAAGAACTGGGCAGAGGGCGATATGCGGCTCGACGGGCCGCAGGCCACCCAGCCGGTGGCGGCCGACCTGCCCGACGGTGCCTACGACGTGCGCTGGCGGGTCGTGTCCGCCGACGGTCACCCGGTCTCTGGCGCCTTCGCCTTCACCGTGGGCGCCGCGGCCCAGCCCCGGTCACAGTCGACTGCGGGTGCGACCGCGGCGCCGGACCCGTCCGGCGCCGCGACATCCGCCGCCTCGGAAGAGACCGCCGACGGAACGGGACTCTCTGTGGTCGCGGTGGGTCTCCTCGGTGCCCTCGGTGGACTGGCCGCCGTCGCCCTGTTCATTGCCTGGCGAGCCAGGCGCCGCGGCAACCCGTGAAAAACCTGAAGCACCTGAAGCACCTGAAGCACCTGACACACCGCATCGTTTCCCGAGCACCCAACGCACCACACCAGGAGAACCCCTCATGAAGCTCAACACCGTTCCCACCCGATTCGTCGTTGCCGCCGCCGCTCTGATTCTGGCCCTCTCGGGCTGCGCCGGCGCGACCGAGGCACCCGCGGCGACGACCGACAGCCCCACCTCGGCCGACACCCTGGCCATGACGGATGCCTGGGTCAAGGCGAGCGAGTCCGGCATGACCGGCGCCTTCGGCCTGCTCGAGAACTCCGGACCCGACGACATCACGGTCGTCTCAGCCGAGACATCCGCAGCCTCGATGATCGAACTTCACGAAACCGTGGCCAACGACGCCGGCGACATGGTCATGCAGGAGAATCCGGATGGCTTCGTGGTGCCGGCCGGCGGCTCCATCGAACTCGTCCCTGGCGGCCGCCACATCATGCTGATGGGGCTCACCGTCCCGCTCGCCGCCGGCGATGCAGCCGCCTTCACCCTCGACCTCGCCGACGGGTCGAGCCTGGACTTCTCGGCCCCGGTGAAGGACTACACCGGGGCCGACGAAACATACGAGGGCGACACCGAAATGGACATGGATACCGACAGCCAGTGAGTTCCCTCACAGAGAATGAACGGAGTGGACCGCCCGAACCGTCCGTGCAGTCGGGCCGCCGGCTCAGCCGGCGCCACCTTCTTCTGGGTGGTGCCGCCGCCGGGATCGGTGCGGCCGGAGCCATGGGCATCGACCTCGTGGCCAAGGCCGGGATCGGCGGCTCTGCCGCTCCATCGGTACCGCTCTTTCGCGGCACCGACGCCGTTCCCTTCTTCGGGGTGCACCAGGCAGGGGTGGACACCGACCCGCAGGCCCGGGTCACGTTCGTGGCGCTCAACCTGCTCGCGCAGATCGACCGGGCCGCGCTGCGGCGGATGATGCGCATCCTGACCGACGATGCCGCCCGGCTCACCCAGGGCGAGGGCGCCCTGGCCGATTCGGAACCCGAGCTGGCCGTCGTGCCGGCCCGGCTGACGGTCACCTTCGGCTTCGGGCCCGGCCTCGTCGCCGTCGCCGGGGGAGAGGCTCCCGGCTGGCTGAGGCCGCTGCCCGCGTTCACGATCGACCGGCTCCAGCCGGAGTGGAACGACGGTGACCTGCTGCTGCAGATCGCCGCCGACGACCCGATGACGGTCGCCCATGCCACCCGGATGCTTCTGAAGGACCTGCGCTCCTTCGCGTCGGTGCGGTGGGTTCAGTCCGGCTTCCGCCGAGCGGCCGGTTCGGAGAAGCCCGGCACCACCATGCGCAACCTGTTCGGCCAGGTGGACGGCACCGCGAACCCGGCCGCCGGAACGGCCGACTTCAATGCCCTGGTCTGGGGCACGGCCTCCGGTCCCGGCTGGCTGGTGGGTGGAACCAGCCTCGTCCTACGCCGGATCAGCATGAACCTCGACACGTGGGATGGGCTCGACCGCTCGGGCCGCGAGTCCGCGGTCGGACGCACTCTCGCCGTCGGGGCGCCGCTCACGGGCACGAAGGAGCGCGACGAGCCCGACTTCACGGCGACGAACGCGCTCGGGTTCCCGGTCATCCCCGAGTACTCCCACCTGCGTCGCGCCCGGTCGGAGGACCGGTCCCAGCGCATCCACCGCCGCGGCTACAACTATGACGACGCGCCTCAGGGTTCCGGCGTCTCCAACTCCGGACTGCTGTTCGCGTGTTTCCAGGCGGATGTCGACGCGCAGTTCGTGCCCATCCAGCAGCGCCTCGACACCCTAGACCTGCTCAACCAGTGGACCACCCCGATCGGTTCCGCGGTGTTCGCGATTCCGCCGGGATGCGCGACGGACGGCTACATCGGCGACACCCTGTTCTGACCGATCTGCGCACCGGGGCCCAGCGGGCGGCCAGGGCCGCCCGCGTAGACTGTATCCGTCTCAACCCGCAATGAAAGAGGTCGCCGCGTGGCGAACGCCCAGGCTCCACACTCCACCACCGGCCGGTACTGGCCGGTGCCGGTGCTGCGAGCCGCCCTCACCCTTGTGCCGGCGGCCGCGATTACCTTCAACGCCGATCATTCGGCGGAATTCGGCCTTCTCGTGTTCGGCGCCTTCGCGCTACTCAGCGGCCTCACGGTGGGTCTGCTCAGCCGGCGCACGCTGGCCGATCCGCGGGAGCGGTCCCTCTTTGTGGTGCAGGGCGCAGTAGGTGTCGCCGCCGGCCTCCTCGCGCTGCTCTTCCACGCGGGCGGGCTCGGTTTCTTCCTCTTCCTGGTCTCGGTCTGGGCGGTGGTGACCGGTTTTCTCGAGCTGTACAGCGGCATCCGTGCGCGTCGGCGCGACCCGGCCGACCGTGACTGGCTGCTGGTCGGCGCCGTCACCGCCCTGCTGGCCGTGATCTTCCTGCTGCTGCCGCCCAACGCAGTGGTGTCGGTCGGCCTGTTCGGCGCCTACCTCGTGATGCTCGGCGTCTACCTCGCCATCGCCGGGTTCTCCCTCAAGTGGTCCGGCACGGATGCCGCCCTCGCCCTCACGGCCTCACCCAACGATTCGGACACCCTGTGACCCAGAACACCCCGCGCACACCCAGCCGTTCCGAGAAGCTCAAGCCGATCGAGCTCGTCGGCTTCTCGGCCGCGATGGCCGTGTTCCTCGGCCTGGTCGTGCTGATGAGCACTCGGGACGTGGTGCTGGCGTTGATCGGCTTCGGCGGCACGTTCATCCTCGTGCTCGTCGTGATCGCGATGCTCGTGCTCGGCATGAAGCCGAACCCGGCCGAGAGGTCCGACCTCGACGAGCAGGACCGCGGCCTCTGAACTGAGGCGCCGCGCGTACTCCGACGCCACGAGCATTCTGACGCCGCGCGTGGGGTGCGCCGCTGCGCAAGTGGCACGCCACCAGCGGAACGGCGCAGCACCCGCGCAGCCGCTAGGTCAGGTAGTCGAGAAGCGGGTCCGCGAGACCCACGTAGCTGCCCGGGGTCAGCTCGAGCAGCCGCGCCTTGGCGGCGTCGCCGATCTCCAGTTCGGTGACGAAGGCCACCAGATCGTCCCGGTTGATCCGCTTGCCCCGGGTGAGTTCCTTGAGCAGGGCGTAGGGGTCCTCGATCGTAGAGCGCCTCGAAGACACCTCGGCGCGGATCACGGTCTGGATCGCCTCGCCGAGGATCTCCCAGTTGGCGTCGAGGTCGCGGGCGAGCATGGCGCGGTCGATGTCGATTTCGCCGAGGCCGCGCAGGATGTTGTCGAGGGCGAGCAGGGAGTGCCCGAAGCCCACGCCGATGTTGCGCTGCGTGGTGGAGTCGGTCAGGTCGCGCTGCAGCCGCGAGGTCACCAGTGTCGCCGCGAGCGAGTCGAGGATCGCGCTGGACAGCTCGAGGTTGGCCTCCGCGTTCTCGAAACGGATGGGGTTGATCTTGTGCGGCATGGTCGATGAGCCGGTGGCCCCGACCTGCGGGATCTGGCGGAAGTAGCCGAGCGAGATGTAGGTCCAGACATCCGTCGCCAGGTTGTGCAGCACCCGGTTCGTATGAGAGACGCGCGAGTAGAGCTCGGCCTGCCAGTCGTGGGGCTCGATCTGGGTGGTCAGCGGGTTCCAGGTGAGCCCGAGGCCCTCGACGAAGCCGCGCGACACGGCCGGCCAGTCGACGGAGGGATCGGCCGCGACGTGGGCGGCGAAGGTGCCGGTGGCACCGCTGAATTTGCCCAGGTACTCGCTGTCCTCGACCTGCTGGGCCAGGCGCTCGAGCCGGTAGACGAAGACCGCGAGCTCCTTGCCCACCGTGGTGGGTGTCGCCGGCTGGCCGTGTGTGCGGGCCAGCATGGAGTCGGCGCGGTATTCGAGGGCGCGCAGGCGCAGGGCGCCGATGACGGCGCGGAATTTGGGCAGCCAGACCTCGCGCACAGCGTCGCTCACGGTCAGCGCGTAGGACAGGTTGTTTATGTCCTCGCTGGTGGCGGCGAAGTGGGTGAGCTCGCTGATGTGGTCGAGGCCCAGCGTGCTCAGGCGGCGGCGCACGAGGTACTCGACGGCTTTCACGTCGTGCCGGGTGGTGGCTTCCAGCACGGCCAACTCGTCGATCTCGGTCTGGCCGAAGTCGGTGACCAGAGCGCGCAGGCCGAGCTTCTGCTCCGCGTTCAGCGGTACGGAGCCGAACAGGCTGCGGTCGGTGAGGGTGATCAGCCACTCCACCTCGACCTGCACCCGGGCCCGATTGAGGCCTGCCTCGGATAGGTACTCGCCCAGTTCGGTGACGGCGGCGCGGTAGCGGCCATCGAGTGGGCTGAGGACCTGGGGCGGTAACGGACTCATCGGACTCCCTGTCGGATTGCGGGTGCAAGTTGCGCGAAGAGCGCTTCATTTGCGCTTTCAATCATGCCAAGAACCGTGTCAAAGAAAGCATCGTCGGAATAGTAGGGGTCGGGAACGTCCAGCAGGGCAGCCTGGGCCGCATCGAAACTGAGCAGCAGGCGTACCTTGCTGCGGTCACGCTCGGTCGTGGCCCAGTTGCGCAGGATGCGTTCCTGCGCGCGGTCGAGCACCACGACGAGGTCGAGGTCGGCAAACCACTCGGGGTCGAACTGGCGGGCCCGATGATGCCTGCCGTCGTAGCCGCGGGTGGCCAGGGCGGCGATCGTGCGCTGATCCGCCTGCTCGCCGACATGCCAGTCGCCGGTGCCGGCGGAGCTGGTGGTGATCAAACGACCCAGGCCGGAGCGCGTGATCAGGTCGCGAAGCATGACTTCGGCCATCGGCGAACGGCAGATGTTTCCGGTGCAGACGAAAATAATGCGGAACGGTGTCGACTCATCGGGTGTGATCGACACAATGTCCATCTCCCCATTGTGTTGCACCCGGCCCCCTCCCCAGCCGCCGTCGTGCGGCATGTTCCGTGAACTCTCGGATTCGCAGCGACCACGTCTGCCGGGGGTGGCACGCTCACTGGCAGCGAATCCGCAGCGCGCAGAAGGGCGGAGATGGAGATTCCGGGCGGCACCAGCTCGACTTGCACGATCGTGACTCATTACGCGCTGGAGGCGCGCCTCGACGAACTTCGGCAGCGACGGATGCTGCTGCGCCTGCTGCGCGACGACGTCGACATGGCGGCGGGCCGGCTCACGGCCGGCGACCTGACCGGCTCGTGGCGCTCAGAGGCCCAGCGGAGCTACGACCGTCAGCGCAGCGACCTCGCCGGCGAGCTCCGCCGAGCCGCCGGGCTCCTCGACGCCGCCCTCACCGAGGTGGTGGCTGCGATCGATCAGGGCGGGGCTGCTCTGGCCGAGGCCCGGGCGCCGGTCCCGGCCCTGGCACCCGGCCCGGCTCCAGCCCGGGCGGTGCGATGACGGGGGAGCAGCCTGGCGGCCCCGGCGACACCCTGATCGTGTCCGGCGGCGGGAGCACGCTCGTCGCCACCGACACGCTGCTGGCCGAGGCGGCGCGGCTGCGGCTGCTTCAGGGTGACGCCGAGGACTGGCTGGTGCGGGTGGCGCGCATCCAGGCACTGGATTCCGACCAGCCCCTCGGTCCGGTGATGAGCCTGCCCAACGCCGGGATGAACGTGTTCGCGGCCCGCTCCGCCCTGGAGCGAGTCGCGGAGCGCAGCCAGACCCTCGCCGACGCTCTTATCGCGGCGGCGGAGGGCTACGGCAGGGCCGAGCGCGTGCGGGACTGGGGAGCAAGCCTCTCCGGGGCCTGGCTGGGCTCCGCCCTCGGGCTGCTGGCACCTCTTTTGGCCCTGGCGGCCGTGCCCGGACTCACGGTCGGCGTGGTGGGGTTGGTGCTCGGCGGTCTGCTCACCGGCCGGCGTCCGGGAGACGCGCCCGCCGAGATCGGCGCCTGGGTCCACGCGCATCCGCGGGCCCTGACCAACCCGGTCCTGGTCGAGGCGGTGCGGGTGATCGTCTCCTCGGCCGACGACGCGGCCACCGGTCGTGCCGGGGTGCCGTTCCCGGTGTCACTGGCCCTCGGCGACGAGGGCCTCGGCCTGCTCGGTGTCACGACGACCGCGGCGGGCCTGGTCGGGCTCGCCCGCCCCCTCGGCCTGCTGCGCGAGACTCCCGTGTCGGTGGAGCGGCTCGACGGTGGGACCCGCCCCCTCGGCACGCCGCCTGCGGGTGCCGTGCGGCCCGGCGCCGCTCTCCCCGGCCGGCCCGTCGCTCCGCCGGCCGGCTTCGAGGACCTGGCTGCCCGCATCCCCTCGGTGTCGGAGGACGCCCCGCAGGTGCGCATCGAGCGTTATGGCGGTCCGGACGACGCATCCTGGGTGGTCTACATCGGCGGCACCGCGGCGTGGAGCCCGGTCGCCGGGGAACAACCGTGGGACCTCACCTCCAACCTCGTCGCCCTCGCCGACCAGGGCTCCGGCTCCTATCGGGCGGTCGTCGATGCCATGCGGGAGGCCGGGGTGGCGCCGGGCGACCCGGTGGTTCCGGTGGGTCACTCGCAGGGCGGGTTGATCGCGGCGCAGCTAGCGGCGTCCGGGGACTTCAACACCGTCGCGGTGGCGACCTTTGGGGGACTCACCGCCCAAGTGGCCCTGCCCGCAGACGTGGAGGCCGTCATGGTCGAGCACACCGACGACCTTGTCCCTGCCCTGGGGGGAACGGCCACCGGCGACGATGAGCGCCTGGTGGTGCGCCGCGAGGTGTTCGCTGAGGCGGAGGTGCCGGTCGACCGGCCGCTGCCGGCTCACGCCCTCACCGCCTACCGGGACACCGGGCGGCTCATGGACGGCTCCGAGGAACCACGATTGCAGGAGTTCCGGGAGACCCTCGGGAAGATCCTCGGCACGGAAGCCGGCGAGTCCTCCCGGTGGCGGGGCTTCCGCCTGGCCGACGGCTGACCCGACGGCTGACCCGACGGCTGACCCGACGGCTGGAGATCGCTACGAGCGGGGGGTGACCGGTCGGATCAGCACGCCGAGAATCCAGCTGATGATGCCCAGCACGAGTGCGCCGAGCACACCCCACCAGAAATCGTCCACCACGAGCCCGAAGCCGACCAGGCCCGAGAACCAGGCCACGATCATCAGCAGGAAACCATTCACGATCAAGGAAATCAGGCCGAGCGTGAGGATGTAGACCGGGAACGCGACAACCCGCACGAAGCCGCCGATCACACTGTTGACGAGGCCGAAGACCAGCGCGACCAACAGATAGGTGGCGATCAGGGCGGTCGTGCCCTCGGCGAACGGATCGACCCGCACCCCGCTGACGAGCAGGGTCGTGAGCCACAGGGCGACGGAGTTGAGGATCAGCTTGATCAGGAATCTGGCCATGACTCCACTATGGCATCGCCGGTGACTGGTCGCACGGATGGGCCAGCCCGGGGCCTAACCATGCGGCCACGTGAATATGCCGCGGCGTAGAATCGCCGAGTGAGCCCATCAGACCCGCCCTCGGTCCGCCTGCGCCCCGAGATTGTCGCCCTCCCGGCCTATCGGCAGGGTCAAGCTGCCGCAGCCAGTGCGTTCAAACTCTCGAGCAACGAGAACCCCTTCGATCCGCTGCCCGGCGTCATCGCCGCCGTGAACGCCGAGACCGCGTACAACCGGTACCCGGATGCCTCGGCGCTGGCCCTGCGCGAACGGCTGGCCACGCAGTTCGGCCTGAGCGTCGACGAGGTGCACATCGGTGCCGGCTCCGTGGCCCTCCTGGCCCAGCTCATCCTCGCCGCCGCGGGACCGGGTGACGAGGTGCTCTACTCGTGGCGCTCCTTCGAGGCCTACCCCGGCCTGGTCACCGTCGCCGGTGCCACGAGCGTGCAGGTTCCGAACCGGGCCGACCATGGCCACGACCTGCCCGAGATGGCCACCCGCATCACGGACCATACCCGCGTCGTCATCATCTGCAGTCCGAACAATCCGACCGGGACCGCCGTCACGGGCGACGAGTTCGAATCGTTCATGGCCGTCGTCCCGCCGGACCTCCTCGTCATCCTCGATGAGGCCTACTGCGAGTTCGTCACCGACCCCGAGGCGGTCACCGGCCTGCCACTGCTGTCCCGGTTCCCGAACCTGGTCGTGCTGCGCACTTTCTCCAAGGCCTACGGCCTGGCCGGCCTGCGCGTCGGCTACGCCCTCGGTCCCGTCGCCGTGCTCGATGCGGCGAGGTCCACCGCGATCCCGCTCTCGGTCACAGGTGTTGCCGGTGCGGCCGCGATCGCCTCTCTCGACGCCGCCGACCAGCTGCTGCGGCGGGTGCGTGCCCTGACCGAGCGGCGCGACCGGATCTGGCGCCTGCTGAGCGAGCAGGGCTGGAACATTCCGGTGCCTCAGGGAAACTTCATCTGGCTGCCCACCGCCGAGGACACCGCCGACATCGCCGATGTCCTGTCGGCCGTCGGCCTGATCGTGCGCCCGTTCCCCGAGGGCATCCGAATTTCGATCGGTGAGGAAGAATCCGTGGAGAAGCTCCTGGGTATTTGCGCCGACATTGTTGACGATCTACCAACGGGGCACCCAGCCCGGAAGCTAGGTTAGTACGGTGTCAGCGACCCCGAGTGCCTCTCCCACGGTGCGAATGCTCTCCCCGGAGGGTGTCTTCGCCCCGAGCGATTCCGCGGCCGAGTTCCTGCCCTACCTCGATCGACTGACCGAGGCCGACCATCGGCGGTTCTACCGCGACATGGTGGTGGTGCGCCGGTTCGACACCGAGGCTGCGAACCTGCAGCGGCAGGGCCAGCTGGCCCTCTGGGTGCCCAGCCACGGCCAGGAGGCCGCCCAGGTCGGCTCCGCCTACGCAACCCGGCCGCAGGACCACGTGTTCCCGTCCTATCGCGAGCACGTCGTCGGCATGATCCGCGGACTCGACCCCGTCGATATCCTGCGGATGCTGCGCGGCGTCACCCTCGGCGGCTGGACCCCCGAGGACCACGGCAACTTCCACCTGTACACCCTGGTGCTGGCCTCGCAGACCCTGCACGCCACGGGCTACGCGATGGGCATGCAGCTCGACGGCGCGACCGCGACCGGCAATCCCGAGACCGACCAGGCCGTCATCGTGTACTACGGCGATGGAGCTTCGTCGCAGGGCGACGCCAACGAGGCGCTCGTCTTCGCCGCCAGCTACCAGACCCCGCAGGTCTTCTTCCTGCAGAACAACCACTGGGCCATCTCGGTTCCCGTGACCCGGCAGTCCCGCACTCCGCTCTACCTGCGTGCCGCCGGCTTCGGCATGCCCGGCACCCAGATCGACGGCAACGACGTGCTCGCCAGTTTCGCGGTGACGGCCAAGCACCTCGACGACGCCCGCGCCGGCCACGGCCCCGCCCTGATCGAGGCCCTGACCTACCGAGTCGGTGCCCACACCACGGCCGACGACCCCACCAAGTACCGCGACCCGGAGCAGCTGGCATACTGGGTGGCCCGCGACCCGATCGTGCGCTTCCGCAGCTACCTGCAGGGACTGGGCGTCGAGCAGGAGTTCCTCGACGCCGTCGACGAGGAGGCCGACGACTACGCCGCGGATGTGCGCCGCCGGGCCCTCGACATCCACTCCCCGGAGAAGGCCGTCATCTTCGACAACGTCTACGCCGAACCCCACCCGCTGATCCAGGAACAGAAGGCCTGGCTCGACCACTACGAGGCATCCTTCGAAGGAGGCGACGCGTGAGCGACACGATCGTGACGAGCACCACCGGCCTCGCCACACCGACCACCGCGATGCCGACCCCGGGACACCCGGCCGCCGCCAAGCGGGCTATTCCCGGAACCGGAACGGCGAACCTGCCCATGACGAAGGCCCTCAACGCGGGCCTGCGCCAGGCCATGCGCGACAACCCCCGGGTGCTGATGATGGGCGAGGACATCGGCCCGCTGGGCGGGGTCTTCCGCGTCACCGAGGGTCTGATCGCCGAATTCGGCGACAAGCGCGTGCTCGACACCCCGCTGGCCGAGTCCGGCATCATCGGTACGGCCATCGGCCTGGCCCTGCGCGGCTACCGCCCGGTCTGCGAGATCCAGTTCGACGGGTTCGTCTTCCCCGGCTTTGACCAGATCACCAGCCAGCTGGCGCGGATGCGCAACCGGCACGAGGGTGAGGTCTCCATGCCCGTCGTGATCCGCATCCCCTACGGCGGCCACATCGGGTCGATCGAGCACCACCAGGAGAGCCCGGAGACGTACTTCGCGCACACGCCGGGCCTGCGCGTGGTCAGCCCGTCGAACCCGCACGACGCCTACTGGATGTTGCAGGAGGCCATCGCCTCCGACGACCCGGTCATCTTCTTCGAGCCCAAGAGCCGCTACTGGCCCAAGGGTGAGGTGAACCTTGCTGAGAGCGGCACGCCCCTGCACGCCAGCCGCGTGGTACGCAGCGGCACGGATGCGACGGTCGTCGGCCACGGCGCCATGGTCAGCGTCCTGCTGCAGGCGGCGGATCTCGCGGCGGCGGAGGGAACCAGCGTCGAGGTCATCGACCTGCGTTCAATCTCGCCGATCGACTACGGTCCCATCCTCGCGTCGGTCGAGAAGACCGGGCATCTGGTCGTCGCCCAGGAGGCCCACGGCTTCGTCAGCGTCGGATCGGAGATCGCCGCGACCGTCACGGAGAAGGCCTTCTACCTGCTCGAGGCTCCCGTGCTGCGCGTCTCCGGTTTCGACACCCCGTTCCCGCCGGCCGCCGTCGAGACGCACTTCCTGCCCAGCCCGGACCGCGTGCTCGAGGCCGTCGACCGCGCCCTCTCCTACTGATATGAGTCGCACCAGGGCTTCTCGCCTCACCAATCGCAAGGAGCGTACTCGATGAGCGTGTCGAAATTCACACTGCCCGACGTCGGCGAGGGTCTCACCGAGGCCGAAATCGTGGAGTGGAAGGTGGCGCCCGGCGACACCGTGTCGATCAACCAGGTGCTGGTCGAGATCGAGACCGCGAAGTCGCTCGTCGAGCTGCCGTCGCCGTACGTCGGCGTGGTCGGGGAGATCCTGGTGAAACCCGGCACGACCGTCGACGTCGGAACGGTCATCATCACCATCGTGGCCGAGACCGTCGCCGTCGCGTCTGCGTCGAGCAGTGCGATCGCGAACGGCGCGGGCGAGCTGGCCAGCGCGGCAGCGGATGCCGGCTCCACCATCACGGACGAGCCGGCCGAGACGCCGGGCGCGGTCCTGGTCGGGCGCGGCGCCGCGGCGACCATGCCCACCCGGCGCAAGCGCCACGGGGTCACCCCCGTCGCCCACGAGTCGATCGCGCCGCCGCCCGTGCACCCCACGCGCCCGGCCACTTCGCAGCTCCCGCAGCTGCCGCGCGCGGCATCCGCGGGCCCCGTCGTCGCCAAGCCGCCGATCCGCAAGCTGGCCAAGGACCTCGGTGTGGACTTGTCCCTGGTCGAGGCGACCGGCCCGGTCGGCGACGTCACCCGCGAGGACGTGCTGCGGGAGGCCACCCAGGCCAGCGTGTTCCGCAACATCCAGACGCCGGAATGGCCCAGCGACCGTGAGGAGCGCGTCCCGGTCAAAGGCGTGCGCAAGGCCATCGCCCAGGCCATGGCCTCCAGCGCCTTCACCGCACCGCACGTGAGCCTCTTTGTCGACGTGGACGCCACCCGCACCATGGAGTTCGTCAAGCGGCTCAAGGCGTCCACCGACTTCGCGGGCGTGCGCGTGTCCCCGATGCTGATCATGGCCAAAGCCATGATCTGGGCCGTGCGGCGCAACCCCACGGTCAACTCGGTTTTCACCGACGAGGAAATCGTGATCAAGCACTACGTGAACCTGGGCATCGCCGCGGCCACCCCCCGTGGGCTCATCGTGCCCAATGTGAAGGAAGCGCAGGACATGAGCCTGCTTGAACTGGCCCGCGCCCTTGAGAAGCTCACGCTCACCGCGCGGGACGGCAAGACCTCGCCGGCGGAGATGTCGAACGGCACGATCACGATCACCAATATCGGTGTCTTCGGCATGGATACCGGCACGCCCATCCTCAACTCCGGCGAGGCCGGCATCGTGGCCCTCGGAACGATCAAGCCCAAACCGTGGGTCGTCGACGGCGAGGTGCGGGTGCGTCAGGTGACGACCATCGGCGCGAGCTTCGACCATCGCGTGGTCGATGGGGATGTCGCGAGCCGCTTCCTGGCGGATGTCGCGAGCATCATCGAGGAGCCCGCGCTGCTACTCGAGTAAGGTCCCGGAGGAGATCCCGGCGGCAGCCCTTATTGGTGTTGACAATCATTATCATTAGGCGTAACGTCGGCCCTGTGATCAACAATCGATTCGTCCTCACCGCCCTGGCCGCCGTTGCCGCGCTGACCCTGGCCGGCTGCACTCCGACCGGCGGTTCGGCGGATGGCGCCGCCGCCGGCGACCTCAAGGTGGTCGCGACGACCACCCAGGTGGCGGACCTCACCCGCAACGTCGTCGGCGACACCGCGGGCGTAGTAGTGACCCAGCTCATCCAGCCCAACCAGAGCGCGCACAGCTATGACCCGTCCGCGGCCGACTTGACGGCCCTCGGTGAGGCCGATGTGCTCGTGATCAATGGGGTCGGCCTCGAGGAGTGGCTCGACGACGCAATCAGCGCCAGCGGCTTCGACGGCGTGACGATCGACTCCGACGAGGGCATCGAGATCCAGGACATCGCAGCCAGCGAAGAGGACCACGCCGACGACAAGGCCGCGACGGATGGCGCCGAGCACTCCCACCAGGGCGGCAACCCGCACATCTGGACCGACGTGTCCAATGCCGAGACCATGGCCGTCACCATCGTCACGGGCCTCAGTGATGCCCAGCCGGACCTGGCCCCGGACTTCGAGGCCAACGCGACCGCCTACACCGGCCGGCTGGCCGAGCTCGACGACTGGATCCGTACCAACATCGACGCCGTGCCCGCCGAGCAGCGCCTGCTCGTGAGCAACCACGACGCATTCGGCTACTTCACCGAGGCCTACGGCATCACCTACGTCGGCTCCATCGTCCCGAGCTTCGACGACAACGCCGAGCCCAGCGCCGCCGCGATCGACGAACTCGTCGCCGCCATCACGGCCACCGGGGTCAAGGCGGTATTCTCCGAGGCCTCGATCAGCCCGAAGGCCGCCGACACCATCGCCGGCGAGGCCGGCGTCATCGTGTACTCGGGAGAGGATGCGCTCTACAGCGACTCCCTCGGTGCGCGGCACAGTGACGGCGCCACCTACATCAGTTCGCAGCTGCACAACGTCGGCCTGATCCTCGAATCCTGGGGAGCCGAGCCCACCGCGGTGCCCGCAGACCTGCGATAGTTAGTCAGTGATCGAGAACCCTTCTCAAGTACGGCCGAGCGTGCCTGTCGCGCTCAAGGTGGCGGGCGCCTCCTTTTCCTACGGCCAGAGCCCTGCCCTGGCCGACATCGACTTCGAGGTGCACGCCGGCGAGGCCGTGGCGCTGATCGGGCCCAACGGGTCCGGCAAGTCCACGCTGCTCAAGGGCATCCTCGGTCTGATCCAGCGCGTGAGCGGTACCGTCGAGGTGCTGGGAGCGGCAGCGGCCCCGGCCGGATCCATCGGCTACGTGCCGCAGGCCGACGAGATCGACCAGCAGTTCCCGGTCACGCTCGAGCAGGTCGTCATGATGGGGCGCTACCGCTCGCTAGGCTGGCTGCGCCTGCCCGGTAAGCGCGACCGTCAGGCCGTGGCCCGTGCACTCGACGCGGTGGGCCTCGCGCATCGCGCGAAAACCCGCTTCGGGGAACTCTCCGGCGGCCAGCAGCAGCGCGGACTGCTCGCGCGGGCCGTGGCCGCGGGGCCCCGCCTGCTGCTGCTCGATGAGCCGTTCAACGGCCTCGACCAGCAGAATCGGGACGCGCTCGTGGGCACCGTCAAGCGTTTGAAGGAGGAGGGGGTGGCCGTGGTCGTCTCCACCCACGACCTCCAGCTCGCCCGCGAGGTCTGCGAACAGGTGTTGCTGCTCAATGGCGCCCAGGTGGCGTTCGGGCCGCGCGAGTCGGTGCTGATCCTGGAGAACGTGCAACGCACGTTCCGAGAGGTCGGCGTGGAGATCGACGAGCACACCGTAGTTGTGCCCGGGCACACCGGTCACTGAGATGGACTTCCTCAGCCCGCTGATCGACGTCTTTGCCCTGCCGTTCATGACCCGGGCCCTCTTCGTGCTGGGTGCGCTCAGCCTGGTAGCCGGCGTCGTCGGGGTGCTGGTCAACCTGCGGGGCCTCGAGTTCATCAGCGACGGTCTCACCCACGCGGTCTTCCCCGGCATCGCGATCGGATTCGTCTGGGGTGGGCGCGAGGGGCTGTTCGCCGGCGCGATGGTCGCCGCCCTGTTCGCAGCGGTCATCCTCACCCTGATCGTGCGCCAGTCCGTGTCCTCGGATGCCGCGATCGCCATCGTCTTCACCGCCATGTTCAGCGTGGGCATCATCCTGGTCTCCCGCGAGACGAACTACGTCGGCCAGCTGGAGCAGCTTCTCTTCGGCCGCCTCCTCACGGTCAGCCCGAATGAGGTCGTGCAGACCGTCGCCATCTGCCTCGTGGCGCTGGTCCTGATCGGGCTCACGCTCAAGGAGGAGGTGTTCCGCGCCTTCGACCGGGTCGGCTTCGCCGCGGCCGGCTACCGCACGCTCGCGCTCGACCTCGTGCTCAACGTGGCCATCGCCCTCGTGGTCGTCGCGGCCTCCAGCGCCGTCGGCAACCTCCTCGTCCTGGCCGTGTTGATCGTGCCCGGCGCCGTGGCCCGGCTCATCACTGACCGGCTCTGGCTGCTGTTCCCGATCGCGGCCTGTTTCGCGGCCCTCGGTGCCTGGCTTGGGCTCGTGCTCGGTTTCCAGGCATCCGTGCAGGCCGGTCTCGACCTGCCCAGCGGCGCGACCGTGGTGCTGGTGCTGGTCGCCGGCTACGCCGTGGTGCTGCTGTTGCGCCTGTCCATCGACGGTCTTCGGCGGCTGGGTTCGCCCCGTCTGCGGCCGCAGCACACCACGCCGCCGCGCACCCCGCCGCCGCTGTCCCCGCAGCCGCGCACCCCGCCGCCGCTGTCCCCGCAGCCGCGCACCCCGCCGCCGCACGAACAGCTGGTGACGTGATGGGCTACTTCGAGAAGGCACTCCTCGCGTCCGCCGTGATCGGCGCCCTCAGCGGGCTGGTCGGATCCCTCGTCGTATTGCGCCGCCGCACTTTCTTCGCCCAGGCCCTCACCCACGCCACCTTCCCGGGCGCCGTGACCGCCACGATCGTCGGCGTGAGCATCCCACTCGGGGCGGCCCTGGCGAGCATCCTCATCGTCGGCATCATGACCCTGATCGGCCGGGTGAAGCGGCAGGGCACCCAGGTGGCGTCCGGCATCCTGCTCACCGCGGGCTTCGCGCTCGGCGTGCTTCTGCAGGCCCTCAACCCGTCGCTGCCGGTGCAGGTCGACTCCTACCTGGTCGGGTCGGTCCTCACCGTCACGACCGGTGACGTCTGGCTGGCCGTCGGCGTGCTCGGGGTGGCCGTGGCCGTGATGGTGCTGCTGGGCAAGGAGATCCTGTTCTCCACCTTCGACCCGAGCGGATTCCGCGCCGCCGGATTCCGGGAATGGCCGATCGAGCTGCTCACCCTCGCCCTGATCACCGCCACCGTGGTCACCGCAATGCCGGCCGTCGGGGCGATCCTCGCGATCGCGCTGATCGCGGCCCCGGCCGCCGCCGCGCGCCTGGTCACGCGCACCGCCACCCAGATCCTGGTTCTCGCGCCGGTGCTGGGCGCGGCCGCCGGCCTGGTCGGAGTGCTCCTGTCCCGGGCGATCGACGTGGCCGCCGGGCCGGCGATCGCCCTCACCGCGGCCGTCTTCTTCCTGGTGGCCCTGGGCGGTCGCCGGCTGGTCCGGGCGCGGTTACGGTTGAAAGCATGAAGCGGAACACCTGGCAGCGCGAGGCCGTGCGCACCGCGCTCAGCGACGCCGAGGGATTCGTCAGCGCCCAGGGTCTGCACGCCAGCCTGCACGCCACCGGTTCGCCCATCGGCCTGGCCACGGTGTACCGGGCCCTGGCCGACCTGGCCGGCGAGGGCGAGGCCGACTCGCTGCAGTCGCCCGACGGTGAGGCGCTCTACCGCGCCTGCAGCACGACCGACCACCACCACCACCTGATCTGCCGCAACTGCGGACAAACCGTCGAGATCGAAGCGGACGCCGTGGAGAACTGGGCCAAGAACGTGGCCGCCGAGCACGGCTTCAGCCAGGCCGCCCACGTGGTCGACGTGTTCGGTCTCTGCGCGGCCTGCTCCGCCGCATCCGTGGACTAGGCCCACCGCCGCGCGCCCACCGCCGCGCGCCCACCGCCGCGCGCCGGACTCGTCCTCGTCCCGAACGAATTCGACGGAGATTCTGCCCCCACCGGGCGATGTCAAGCTGAGTGGAGTCACTTGGGTTAGTTTGTGGTGGTTTCGTCGAGGAGGTGATTGATCCCGACGAGGCCGGCTGGTGCGGGTGTTTTCGGTCGTTCGCGGAATCGTTCCGGGTATTGCTGGTGGTAGTTCTGCAGGGCGCGGTCACGGATGCCGTGGGCGCGCCGCCAGGAACCGTCGTGGACCTGCTGGGGCGTGAACAAAGCGATGCCGGAGTGCCTGTGGGTCGCGTTGTACCAGGGCACGTACTCGGCCAAATGGCCGCGGGCGTCCTCGAGACTCTCGAATGTTCCGGGATAGTTGGGCCGGTATTTCATCGTGCGGAACTCGGACTCGGAGAACGGGTTGTCGTTGGAAACGTAAGGCCGGTTGTGGGTTTTTGTGACGTTGTGCTCTGCGAGGAGGTCGGCCAAAGCGCCCGAACGCATCGCGGGGCCGGAGTCCGCGTGGACGAATCGTGGGGTGCCGTGCTGGCGGAACGCAGCCTGGAACATCTCCACGGCGAGGTGGTCGCTCTCGCGCTCCTCGACTCGCCAGCCGACGATCTTGCGAGAGTAGATATCGATGTCCCAACTCCAAACTTGGCCAGGCCCGGTCGCGATCAGCACCGGCTTGTCGCGGGGTGTTCGGGACCCGCGCCCCGTTGGCACCAGGGGGCGGGCGCTTTGGTCTTCGATATCGGCGGCGATCCGCCACCAGGACCGGCGGCCGGCGAGCATCATTCCCCGGTCCCAGGTGGACGCGAACGTGTGATCGACGGAGTGCCCGCCGGCCCACCCTGCCGTGATCTTCTTCGCGATCACGGTCCGATCAGTGGTGGGGATACGAGACAGGTAAGCGCGATCTTTCTGCGCGACCGGCTCGGGAACCCGGGCGCGGGGATTTCGCCGGTACTGCCAGGTCGAGCGTGCGATGCCGGCGATTCCCAGGGCTTTGCGTTGAGAGCCCGTGGTGCGCGTCAGCTCCGCCACGAACTCGTTCTCGAGCGTCAGGAATCGGACGGATCTGGGGTCTTCGGGGTGTCTGCGGGCTCTTCCTCGCTCATTGCGTGCAAGAGCCCGATAGCTTTTCCCAGCGCCTTATTGGTGTCCTCCAACTCGCGAACACGCTTGCTCAGCTGAGCGACCTCAGCGTCGTGTGCCGCGTGCTCGGCGGCACGTATCTTCTCTAGCGCTGTGCGCTTGCCCGGTGGAACAGTCATATGACTACCTTCTCGCGGAATCAGCCCGCGCTCGAGGTCACCCGCGTAAACCGCGTCGCACCAACGCCGCAGCGTGCCCCTCGTGACCTCGCGCTCCGCGAGCCAGGGGCCTTTACCCCCGTGCGGCACCCGATGGTACTCATGGACGAACTCGCGGATCTCCGCCGCGTTGAACCCTGGGCTGATTGACATTTCCCATGCCTCCTACTGCTTGTGAAGTGGCTCACAAGCAGCTTGACGCAGAGGGCACAACCCGGTTTTGCCGGTTTTAGGGCCTGAATCGGCAAAATCTCCGTCGAATTGGTTCAGTTTGCGCTGGGGGAGGGCACCGCGTAATGTTGGACGCTGCTGCGCATATCTGTGCGTGCACTGCTGGTTCGCTCGCTTCCGCTTCGCGGGAGTGTCGTCATGCCAGCCGACAAGAGATCTTGGGAAGGGCATTCGCCCTTCGGTATTGGAGGAGAACCATGGCAGCTACTTGCCAGGTGACCGGAGCCGTCCCCGGCTTCGGACACAACATTTCGCACTCGCACCGACGCACCAAGCGTCGCTTCGACCCGAACGTTCAGACCAAGAAGTACTACGTACCGTCGCTTCGCCGCAACGTCACGCTGACCCTGTCCGTCAAGGGCATCAAGGTGATCGACGCTCGTGGCATTGAATCGGTCGTCAAGGACCTTCTCGCTCGTGGGGAGAAAATCTAATGGCCAAGCAGCATGACGTCCGCCCGATCATCAAGCTCCGTTCGACGGCCGGCACCGGTTACACCTACGTGACCAAGAAGAACCGTCGCAACGACCCCGACCGTCTCGTACTCAAAAAGTACGACCCCGTAGTGCGCAAGCACGTTGACTTCCGTGAGGAGCGCTAAAAATGGCGAAGAAGAGCATGATTGCCAAGAACAACCAGCGCAAGGTTATCGTCGAGCGCTACGCCGCGAAGCGCCTTGAGCTCAAAAAGGCCCTCGTCAACCCGGCCGGCACCGATGAGTCCCGCGAAGCTGCTCGCCTCGGCCTGCAGAAGCTTCCCCGCAACGCGTCGCCGGTTCGCCTGCGCAACCGCGACGCGGTCGATGGACGTCCCCGTGGACACCTCAGCAAGTTCGGAATCTCGCGCGTGCGTTTCCGCGACATGGCTCACCGCGGCGAACTGCCCGGCATCACCAAGTCCAGCTGGTAACACCGCACCAAGCCGCTTAGGCGGTCATTCGGAACCTCGGTTCTGAAGCGAGAGGATGTCGACTCCGGTCGGCATCCTCTTTTTTTCGCCCACAGCGAAAATGAAGCCGTTACGGCAGCCAAACCGGCTGGAAACGCCGCAAATCCGCGGAATTCCGCGGTTGTCTGCTAGATTCAACCCGGTCCAACCGGCCAAACGGAGTCGCTCCTCGGAGCGTCGCCCGCAATACGTGAATCCCTGTTTTTACAGACAAAGGTCCGAGGAGGACACTCAATGGCTGACAAGTCGCTGAACAAGACCGAGCTCGTTGCCAAGGTTGCCGCAGACTCTGGCCAGAGCCAGGCTGCAGTTGACAGCGTTCTGAACGCTTTCTTTGCAACTCTCGCCGACACCGTCGCGAACGACGGCAAGGTCACGATCCCGGGCTGGCTCGGAGTCGAGCGCACCGCTACCGCAGCGCGCACCGGCCGCAACCCGCAGACCGGCGAAGAGATCGCCATCGCCGCGGGCCACCGCGTCAAGCTGACCGCTGGTAGCAAGCTCAAGGCTGCCGCCAAGTAGGTCGCGAACCAAGAAAGCAGGGCGTCGGCTTCGGTCGGCGCCCTGCTTTCGTCTGTGACGTCACACGTCAGCGAGCCTCGTGCAGCGTGCGTCCACCGGGCACGGTTAGGCTGAGTCAGTGCTTCGTCTCGTGCGTATCTCCGGTCCGGCAGTGCTCCTGCTGGTCGCGACGCTGGCGACGCTCGTAGCGCTAGCCTACGGCGGCGGCGCTTCGGCGCAACTGCTGGCCGATCCGGGACCAGTCGTGCGGTGGGGTCTCCCGCTGGCCAAGCTCCTCGTCAACCTCAGCGCCGCCGGCACCATCGGCGCCCTCGTGCTCACCCTTTTCGCCCTGAGCCCTCGGGAACCCGAATACAACGCGGCCCTCGATTTCGCCGCTGGGTCCGCCGCTGTCTTCACCGTGGCATCCGCCCTCACCGGTTTCTTCACCTTCCTGCAGGTGACGACCATTCCGCTCAGCTTCGATGACCGGTTCAGCGCCACCGCCGGACAGTTCTTCAGCGACATCGAGATCGGCCAGGCCTGGCTGATCACCACCCTGATCGCGGCCTTCGTCACCGTCTTGTGTTTCGCGGTGCGTTCACTGACCGGGCTCGTCTTCGTCACGGTCCTCGCCGTGGGTGCCCTGGTGCCGATTGCACTACAGGGGCACGCGGCCGGCGCCGAGGGGCACGACGTGGCCATCACCGCCCTGGGTCTGCACCTGGTCTTCGCCGCGGTCTGGCTGGGCGGGCTGCTGACCATCATCGTGCTGCGCAAGCAGTTGGCCGGCGGCCGCCTCGATCCGGTCATCGCGCGCTACTCCTCGCTCGCCCTCGTTTCCTTCATCGTCGTCGCTGCGTCCGGCTACGTCGGCGCCGAACTGCGGTTGGGTGCCTGGGACCGGCTGCTCTCGCCCTATGGCATCCTCGTTCTGGTCAAGGTCTTCGCCCTCACCGTGCTCGGCGCGTTCGGCGTGCTGCAACGCCGGTACGTGATCGGGCGGATGCTGCGGAGCACCCCCGCAGACGCCCAGACCCCCGCACCCCGCCGGAGCGTCTGGTTCTGGTGGCTCATCGTCACGGAACTGGCGTTCATGGGGCTCGCCTCCGGGGCTGCCGCCGCCCTCGCCAAGACCGCGACGCCGGTCGAGCAGATCACGGCGACCGAGATCCCCACCTCGACGCCCGCCCAGATCCTGACCGGCGAGCTCCTGCCGCCGCCGCTCACTTTCAGCCGCTACTTCACCGAGTGGAACTTCGACCTGGCCTGGGTGCTGTTCTGCGTGTTCGGCATCTTCTTCTACGTGTCCGGGGTGCGCCGCCTGGCCCGCCGCGGCGATAAGTGGCCCGTCTTCCGCACCGTGCTCTGGGTGACCGGCATGCTGATCCTGTTCTACATCACCAACGGCGGCGCGAACCTCTACGCGAAGTACCTCTTCTCCTCCCACATGCTCATGCACATGGCCCTGACCATGCTCGTGCCCGTCTTTCTGGTTCCCGGGGCGCCGGTCACTCTCGCCGCCCGGGCCATCCGCAAGCGGCAGGATGGCAGCCGCGGCGCCCGCGAGTGGATCCTGTTGGCCGTGCACTCGACGTACGCGGGGTTCCTGGCCAATCCGCTGGTCGCAGCCGTGCTCTTCGCCGGTTCACTCTGGGTGTTCTATTACTCCTCGCTATTCAGCTGGGCGACGACCGACCACATCGGCCACGAGTGGATGATCGTGCACTTCCTGATCACCGGCTACCTGTTCGTGCAGTCGCTGATCGGCATCGACCCGGTGCCCTACCGCCTGCCCTACGCCGGCCGCCTGCTGCTTCTTCTGGGCACGATGGCCTTCCACGCCTTCTTCGGTGTCACCATGATGACGGGCACCGGGCTGCTCCTCTCCGACTGGTACGGGGCCATGGGGCGCGATTGGGGGCTCAGCGGCATCGAGGACCAGCAGATGGGCGGTGGCATCGCCTGGAGCGTCGGCGAGATCCCAACGATCGCCCTGGCCATTGCGGTGGCCATCCAATGGAGCCGCAGCGACGAGAAGGAAACCCGCCGCAAGGACCGAAACGCCGCCCGCACGGGCGACGCCGAACTGCTCCAGTACAACGCAGGCCTGGCCCGCCTCGCCGCGCACGACCGCTCGGAGTAGCAAGAAAGCGTTCAGCAGGGCAGCCGCCGCCGGTCAGCGCAGCTGGAGGGCGAGCGACCCGTCCGGGTTCACGGTCACGCTGATCGCGACTGCAAAGGCCACGTCCTCATCCCGCACCTCGACATCGCCGTCGAAAAGCGACTGCACCTCCACCACGATGTGCGCCTGCCCCTCGGTGTCGGGCATCTCGAAGGTGGAGTCGCCGGCCACGAGGGTGACTGGGGGATACTGGGCGATCGACCAGATCGGGTCGTCCCGCACCCGGTCGTTGATCTCGATGCCGAATGGGCAGTTCGTGGGCTGCAGCACCTGTTGCGTGGTGCAATCGTCGAGGAAACGGTCCAGCTCGGCCTGGACCTGACCGATGAATTGGGCGTTGGGCTGGGCGTCGACCGTGACATCCGTCACCCCGGACGCGACGACCGGCACCGTCTGCGAGGCCGCGTCGAGCAGGGTGGAGGAGTGCTCGAACGAGTAGAGGGCTGGTGCGAAGGCCAGGTAGGCCGCCTGGTTCGAGAACGTTTCCGGCGCGCCATCGGCGGCGTGCGCACGCGTGTCGAGGGTCAGCCTGTTCACCGAGAACGTGGCCTGGTGCAGCACGTTCACTCGCAGCACGGCCAGCGGGCTGGTGGTGAAGCGCCAGCTGTCGAAAACGCCGAAGAACGTGCCGGCGCTCTCCACCTGGAAGGTCATCGCCGCGGGTGTGCCGTTCAGCCGGAACTCGTAGTCGACCGTGTGCCGTCCATCGGCCGACTCGTCGTCAGCGGTCAGACGGATGTCGGTGAGCTCCCCCAGCACGGAGTTCCGCAGCAGGGTGTCCGGCAGGTCCTTCGGCAGCGCGGCCGCTTCGAGCTCCGCAGCCGTGGGTCTGACCCCGGGAAGCAGCAGCGCACCGGCGGTGTCTTTGCGGGCCAGGGCGTCGAGATACTGCCCCACGAAGCTGCCGGCGCTGTAGAGGTCGCGGTTGAGCGACCCGATCGTCGCGACCAGGCCTGCGCCGAGGAGGGCGGCAACGATGAACACGGCCACGATGGCGCGCCGCTCGTTACGCCGGCGCCTGCCGTCCCGGTTGCTCACCCCCACATCCTACGGGGCCGGTTCTCCACCAACCCGTAGACCGGGGCCGACGCGTGCAGCCGGGCCGGATACAGTGGTATGTCCCGTCCGCACCCCATCGAAAGCGCCCCCCGTGTCTGAGATTCCGCTGTCGCGCGAGCAGGCCGAAGTGTTCGAGGCCATCGAGGGAACCCGGCAGAACGTGTTCGTGACCGGGCGCGCCGGCACCGGCAAGTCGACGCTGCTCAATCACCTCGCCTGGAACACGAGCAAGCAGATCGTGATTGCCGCTCCCACCGGGGTGGCGGCCTTGAACGTCGGCGGCCAGACCATCCACTCCCTGTTCCGCCTGCCGATCGGCGTGATCGCCGACAACGCGATCGACCAGTCCGACCAGGTACGCAAACTGCTCAACACGATCGACACGGTCGTCATCGACGAGGTGTCGATGGTCAACGCCGACCTAATGGATGCGATCGACCGCAGCCTGCGTCAGGCGCGGCAACGGCCGAACGACACGTTCGGCGGCGCGCAGATCGTGCTTTTCGGCGACCCGTACCAGCTGGCCCCGGTCCCGGGGGATTCCGACGAGCGTGCCTACTTCGCGGACACCTACCGGTCGATGTGGTTCTTCGACGCGAAGGTCTGGCAGGGGGCCGACCTGCGCATCTTCGAGCTCACCGAGGTGCACCGGCAGCGCGACGCCGACTTCAAACACATGCTCAACGCGGTGCGGCACGGGCAGGTCACGGCCGAGATCGGCGGCGCGCTCAACGCCGCGGGCGCCCGCACCCCGCCGAGGGAGGGCGTGATCACGCTGGCCACCCGCAACGATTCCGTGAACCGGATCAACGCATCCGCTCTCAAACGCCTCCCCGGCAAGGCGCTGACCGCCAAGGCCGACGTCACCGGCGACTTCGGCGGGCGCACATTCCCCGCCGACGAGGTGCTCGAGCTGAAGGTCGGGGCGCAGGTCATGTTTCTGCGCAACGACTCCAACCAGGACGGCGGCCCGCGCTGGGTGAACGGCAGCATCGGCACCGTCACTCGGGTCGATTCGACGGTGTACGTGGACATCGACGGCGAAACGCACGAGGTCGAACCGGCGGTGTGGGAGAAGTTCAAGTACACCTACAACCCGACCACGAAGAAGCTGCGCAAAGACGTCGTCGCCGAGTTCACGCAGTTCCCGTTGCGGCTGGCGTGGGCGGTCACCATCCACAAATCGCAGGGCGCCACCTATGAACGCGCGGTCGTCGACCTCGGCGCGCGCGTGTTCAGCCCCGGCCAGACCTATGTGGCCCTCAGCCGGCTGACCAGCCTGGACGGCCTTTATCTGACCCGTCCGCTGCGCCCGAGCGACATGATCGTGGACGAGAACGTGCAGCGGTTCATGCGCGGCCCGCGCCCTACCGAGACCCCCTGCCCGGTCACCCTCGCCGACTAGCCCCGTGTTTACCGCCGCGGCTGCCCTTCTCGCGGCTGCCTCTCCCGCCGCTGCCTACGAACCAATTCGACGGAGATTTTGCCGAAAACGGTGCAGAACAGCCCAAAACTAGAGTCTCTAGCCCAAAATCACCGTCGAATTCGTTAGGGACGAGGGCGGCAGTAGGGGCAAGAGCGAGAGCAGGGGGGCCGCCGGCAGCAATACGGTGCGGCCGGACGGCGGCGTGGGTACACTCCCTCGTGCAGGGGCGCTCCTGTGTGGGCCGCGACGCGACGGGGGTCAGGCGATGAAGCTCGGACAGGCACCGATCAGCCAGGCCGCAGCCGGCCTTGTACCAGCCGGCTCCGCACCTCGTCACGCGAGCCCCCGCACACGCCACCACCGCGTGCCGGCTCTCGTCGTGAGTGCCGCCCTCGTGCTGACGGCGTGCACCGCGGCGACGGATGCGTCCCCGGAGGCCCGCGCGCAGGCGGCGGCCCCGTTCTCGTCCAAGGTCACGTCCCGGCTGGATGACGTGCTCGTCGAAGCGAAGACCCTGTCCGGTTCCTCGGGGGCCATTGCCGGTGTCTGGGCGCCGTGGGCCGGCACCTGGGTCGCGTCGCCCGGGTCCGTCTCGAGGACGACACCGGGTGCCCTCACCCCGGAGATGCGATTCCGGATCGGCACCAACACGACGGCGCTCACCTGCACGGTGCTGCTCCGGCTCGTCGAGGAGGGGCAGGTGCGCTTGGAGGATCCGGTGTCCGACTACGTGCCCCGGGTGGTGGGGCTGGACAAAATCACCCTCGGGCAGCTTTGCCGCAACACGTCCGGCCTGGCCGATCACGCCTCCCTGATGGCTCCGCAGATTATGGCCAACCCCAGTCGCAAATGGTCGACGCGCGAAGTCATCGCGAGCGGCACGGGCGCACCTCGGGTGGCGCTGCCCGGCGGAATCTGGTCCGCGTCGGATACCGGGGTCGTGCTGCTCGGTCTCGCCCTGCAGCAGGCAACCCGACGCGACTGGCCGTGGCTCTACCGGCACTACGTGTTCGAACCGCTGGGCATGACGAACACCAGCCTGCCATCGCCGGGCGAGCTTGCGATCCCGGGGCCGAGTCCCCGCGGCTATGCCGCGGCCCTTGATCCGGTCGGCAGGGCCCGCTGTGGGAGCGTGCTCGATGTAACGCAGCTGTCGCCGTCGGTGGGCGGAGTGGCGGCGGGGGCGGTCTCGAACCTCGACGACCTGAAGATCTGGGCGCAGGCGCTGGCCGCGGGGACCCTCCTGTCGAAAACATCGACGGATGCGCAGTGGGCGCCGGTTCTGCCGGGTGCCGGAGCCCTCTCCTGGCATCGACACGGCCTCGGGGTCGAGCGGTTCGGCCCGCTGCTCGGTCAGTCCGGGGAGATCCCCGGTTTCATTTCGGCGGCGATGGCCGACCCGGTCAGCGGACTCACGGTAGTGGTCGCCTTCAACAATTCGACCTCCGGCCGCGGGTTCGCCGAGGCGGTCGCCCGCCGACTTGCCGCGGTCGCCGGCGCTGCGCCCGCGTCCGGAGAGGTGCCGGCACCCCAGCTGAACCTGCCCTGGACCGAAAACCAAGTCGCCGGCGAAATCCGGGCTGTCGCCGTCTGCGGATCGCAGCAGCCGGACTAGAAGGGCTGCCGGGCCCAGCGAGACCCGGGAATTATCTTTGGCCCGCAGCCGGTCAGTGGTGGGAGTGCGGTGCGCCGGGCAGAACGGCGGGGCCCGAGTGACCGGGGGACCCGTGCGGGACCGCCTGCGTGCCGGCATCCGTCGCGGCCAGGGCCGGAGTGGTCAGGCCGGAAACCAGCAGGCCGCCGAGCGTCAGCGCGGCCAGGAAACGCCAGCCCTGCGGTGCGGGTTCGGTCGCCCCGGTCACCCCGGCAGGAGTGTCGAATGCCGCCGCCCGGCATCTGGCACGCCGCCGGGTGAGGGCAAGGGAGACGGCCACGAACACGCCGAACAGGGTGGCGATGGACATCGGGAAGACCGGCAGCACTGTGGCGTCGGCTGGCACCGCCGAGGTGCTGCGGAGCGCCACCATTGCAGCCCAAACGACGCCCGGGAGAAGGGCGGCGACGAGGGCCTGGTTCGGCCAAAGATGCCTTCCTCGCACGAGCGTCGCCACACCCCAGCAGAGCTCGGCGACGCCGAGCCCGACGAAGGTGACGGCGAGCAGGGCTGGAGCGCCGGCGCCCACGGCCAGGTGAATAATCCCTGCCCCGAGGGCGGCGAAAGCGATCCAGAGGCGCGTGATCTGCGTCATGGGATTCCTGTCCGCGGTGTGGGTGGCGCGCGTGGGCTAGACGGTGACCGTGCGCGGTACGGTCTTGTCGGCTGCGAGACCGGCTCCAAGCAGCACGATGGCGCTGGTCAGATGCAGGAAGTGGTCGGCCGTGTTGAGGGCGAGGATGTTGAGCGCGGTGTCGGCGATGAAGAAACCGACAATTCCGAGGAGCAGGTACACCGCACCGACCGTGGTGTTGACGGCCTTCGCGGCGGGGGCCGTGGCTAGACCGGCGATCAACAGTGCTGCGCCGATCAGGAGGTGGGCCGTGTTGTGGAGAGGGTTGACCGCGAAGATGCCGAGAAGCAGGCCGCCATCGGTGGCGAAGAAGTCGACGCCGCCGGTCACGAAGAAACCGAGCACACCGACCAGAACGTAGACGGCACCGAAAACAGTGGCAATGATGCGGTTGGGGGATGTACGCATGAGAAGACCTCCAGTAGATGTCACGGTGCATCCGTGCTCGCCCATTGTTCGGAATCAACGACGGTTCGGTTTGGCCGGGCGCCGGTGCGTAGCCGTGACCGCCGGATAGGATCACCGGATGGGAATCAGCGCGGATACAAAAGATTGGACCTGGGTGCTGGAGCGCCCCTGCCCGGAGTGCGGTTTCTCCGCCGCCGACGTCGATTTCGCGCACATTCCGCGGCTGGTGCGCGAGAACGCGGCCCGCTGGCAGCCGGTGCTGCAGCGAACGGATGTCGCGTCGCGCCCCGACGAGCAGACCTGGTCTGCCCTGGAATACGCGGCCCATGTTCGCGACGTGTTCCGCATCTTCGACGAGCGTCTCACCCTCATGCTCGCCGAGGACGACCCGGCTTTCCCGAACTGGGACCAGGACGCCACCGCGGTGATGGAGCGCTATAACGAGCAGGAGCCGGCGGTCGTGGCCCGCGAACTCGCCGAGGCCGCGGCATCCGTCGCCGGCTCCTTCGCCGCCGTTTCGCCCGCAGACCAGGGCCGAACCGGTCGCCGCAGCGACGGTGCCCGGTTCACCGTCACCACGATGGGGCAATATTTCGTGCACGATCCGGTGCACCACCTGCACGACGTCGCCGGCGACTGACGCCACCGGTACGCAGAATACCGGCAATCGGTTGTCAGCAGGCACAAGTCAACAAAAAAAAGCACGAACGAACCGGCGCACCCCCTAATAGTGCGCCCGTTCGTTCGCGCTTGTCGCGCTGCCGTGACTTAGGCCCGGCGACGACGCCCCGTGAGAGCGCCGTAGATCACGAGAACGATGACGGAGCCGGCGATGGCGAGAAGCCAGGTCGAGATGTCGAAGAAGTTCTCGAGACCGGTGCCGAAGATGACCGAGCCGAGGAAACCACCGAGGAACGCGCCGAGCACGCCGAGGATGAGGGTGATGACCCAGCCGCCGCCCTGGTTGCCCGGCAGGATTGCCTTGGCGATTGCGCCGGCGATGAGTCCGAGAATAAGGAATCCGATGAAGCCCATAATT
This sequence comes from Cryobacterium sp. M25, assembly GCF_002929635.1. Classification (NCBI taxonomy): domain Bacteria; kingdom Bacillati; phylum Actinomycetota; class Actinomycetes; order Micrococcales; family Microbacteriaceae; genus Cryobacterium; species Cryobacterium sp. M25. The sequence goes on from NZ_PJJU01000053.1 coordinate 128,871, forward strand.
TGTCCTTGCGTCTTTCTGTTGTTTGCGAACTGATGAGGGTAAGTTCTGGTCAAGTGGAGAAAAGAGCCGGACTAGTCCGGGGTGTCTGCCTCGTCGACGTCCGCGACCGTGTCATCTGACGCCTGGTGCACGTCCTTGACGGTCACATCGACCGAGGTGACCTGCATGCCGACGATTGTCTCGATCGCCGTCTCGACCGCGTTGCGCACTGCGCCCGCGACCTTCTGCAGTTCGTGCGGGTACTCGACGACGATGGAGATCGCGATGGATGCCGCGGCGCCCTCGGTGGTGACGCTCACCCCGGGGGAGAGGTCGGCGACGCTGAGGGCTTCCCGGATGGCGCCGAGAGCCCTGGCCGCGCTTCCGCCGAGCGCGTGAACGCCCGGCACCTCGCTTGCGGCGATGCCGGCTACCTTCGCGACGACGCCATCGGCGATGACAGTCGTCCCTGGTCCGGTTGAAGGGACGGCTGGTCGTGCGGAGGTCGTCTGTTCAACGATGGCGTGCTCCAATCTGTCGCGGCGCGTGGCACGAGCCGGGCGACACTAGTATGACGTGGGTCGACGGGAATTCGTCACGCTAGCGCCGAAAGAAAGTTTTTGCGGGGCAGTCCCGAAGGTCGGTTCTCAGGCCGAAACCGCGAACACGACGGTCGTCGTGTGGCTCTGGCCAGCGTCCAGACGTACCTGGTCCCGGCGCACGTTCGCGGTTTCCACGCAGACCATGCCGGGCCACTCGTCGTCGCCGAAGTCGCTCATCCGGGCGGCCTTGTCGGCCCAGGGGTTCCAGACCACGGTGCTGTCGGATGCGTCGGATTCGATCGTGACGGTGCGGCCGTCCGGGTCGGCGACGGTGGCGCTGCCGCGGCTGCCCAGATAGAGGCGGTCCGTCTCGGTGCCGAAGCCCAGGGGGTTGTTCTCCGCGGGCTCGGTCAGAGCGGTCAGCTGGTTCAGGAACGCGGTGCCCTGCAGCCCCGAGACCGTCGTGCCGCGCACATCGCTCACTCGCAGATAGGTGTGCAGCGCTTCTTCGTAGCTGAGCGCATCCGTCTCCCGGTTGGTCACCCGGAGGGCGAGGGTCAGGCGGGCGCCGACGGTGACCGTGTAGCGGGCCTCGAAACGGTGGGGCCAAGCCGAGGTGCGTGTGGCGGGAGTGTCGGTGAGGCTGAAGGTGAGCACGACGTCGTCGTCGGATTCGTGGGCATCCACGAGCTCCCACTCGATCAGGCGGGCGAAACCGTGCGACGGCGCGGCCGGGTCGAGCGCGTTCGCACCGAACCAGGGGAAGCAGATCGGCACGCCGCCGCGGATCGCGGCGGTGGCCTCGAACCGGCTCAGGTCGCTCAGGAAAAGCACTGGCCGGCCGCCGGCCGGGGTGAAGTCGGTGACGTGCGCGCCGTGCAGGTAGATCTCGGCGGAGCCGGCGCGACCGACCACTCTCACCACGGTGAGACCACCGCGGCCCTCTCCGATTCGAACGGATGCGGGCAGAGACCTGGGTGCAGCGCTTACGGAGGACATGAGCCCATTTTCGCGCTTCCCGCGACCGAGCGCCTAATGCCGATCGACGCCCCGCTGGGCAGGGTCACTGAAATCGCCTTCGACCCGAACCACTAGGCGCCATGGATGAGCAGGGGGAGTGACCACAGCGGCTGACGTGACTCCTCGAGTCGCGTCGGCCGCTGTGTCAGCCGGTCAGGCCCCCGCCCAGAGGCGGTCAATCGCGCAGGTACTGCTCCAGGCACGGCACCTTCAGCAGGGCCAGTGCGCGCTTCTCGATCTGGCGCACCCGTTCCCGGGTCACGCCCTGAACGACGGCGATCTGGTCCAGCGTTTGGGGCGCGCCCCCGTCGAGACCGAACCGGGACATCAGGATCGACCGCTCCCGCGGCGGCAGGGCACTCATGTAGAAAACGATGTCCGAAGCCCGCATGGTGAGCACGGCGTGCTCCTCGGGCTGGGGCAGGTCGTCGTCGATGATCAGCTCGGAGATGTCGCCGAGACCGTCGCCCACCGGCGACTGCAGGGACATCGGCTCGTTGTCATAGCGCAGCAGGCGCATCACGTCGGCCGGCAGGATCTGCGAGGCCTCGGAGAGCTCCGCCACGGTGGGTTCGCGGTCGAGGGTGCTGGTGAGGTCTCGGCGGATGCGCTTGATCTTGTTGAGCTTCTCCGCGGTGTGCACGGGGATGCGGATCATGCGGGATTTGTCGGCCATGCCGCGGTGGATGGCTTGGCGGATCCACCAGGTGGCGTAGGTGGAGAATTTGTAGCCGGTCATGAAGTCGTATTTTTCGACGGCGCGGACGAGGCCGATGTTGCCGTCCTGCACGAGGTCCATGATGGGCATTCCGCGTCCGGAGTAGTGCTTGGCGATGCTGACCACCAGGCGCAGATTCGCTTCGATGAAGTGGTTCTTCGCGCGGCGGCCGTCATGGGCAAGCCAGGCCAGCTCGCGGAGGAGAGAGGGTTCAATTTCGCCCTGCTCGCTGCGTTGCTCGGCGAACAGGCCGACTTCGATGCGTCTGGCCAGGTCGACCTCGTCCTCGGCGGTGAGGAGCGAAACGCTGCCGATTTTTCTCAGGTAGTCGCCGAACGCGTCCGTCGCTGCACGGTTATACGTGGCAACGGATGATGCATGTGCGGTAATGGTCATGGGTTCCTCCAGTTCGGGCTGGAACATCAGTACATATCCTGGGCGGGACTGCGTCGAGGGCCTTGACTCGGCCGGGAAGAAACCGAATAATGCTCGAGAACTGAATCAACCGTGCAGGGCGACATAGGTGATCAGGCCTCGCACCGTTGTGACAACCGCGTAGTCGCGCTCGGGGATGTCAACGCCTGTCGCCTCGTGGATCGTCTCGATCAGCCGCATGAAGTCCAGCGAGTCGAGTTCCAGATCCTGGCGCAATCGCGCGCCCTCGTCGAGATCGTCGGTGTCGACATCCGGCGCCACCTGGCGGATGGCCGCATACACGGCCGCTCGGGCCTCCTGTTCGGTCTGTTCGGTCATAGCTCCTCCGGGTTCTGCAACAGTTCGTCGATCCGGGCGAGGAATCGCCCGCCGCGCAGTCCGTCACTGACGCGGTGGTCGGCGGCCAGGGTGGCCGTGATGGCGGGACGCGCGCCGAGCAGGCCGTTCCGGGCCCACGGCTCCTCCCGCACCCGGCCGAAACCCACCAGGGCGACCTGTGGCGGGTAGATCGCGCCGAAGACGCTCTCGACGCCGAGATCACCGAGATTGGTGACGGTCAGGGTCGGGTCGGCCATCTCCGCGCGCTGCAGCCGGTCGCCGCGCGCCCGGCTCACCAGGTCCCGCAGCTGTTTCATCAGCACCTCCAGCGGCAGGGTGTCCGCGTCGTGCGCGGTCACGGCGTCGTGCACGTGGATGGCACCCTTCGGGGTGCCGGTGATGCCGCTCGTGAAGTGCAGCAGAGCCATGTCCTCGCCCTGGGTGGCGGCGATCTCGCCGTAGGGCGGGGCCTCCCGCAGCAGGGCCGCCAGATCGAGCGTGCCCGGGTCCGGATGGCCGTCGGCGTCGACCAGCAACACGTGCCGCAGGTCCGGCAGCTGGACCCGGATCGGCGCCACCTTCTTGCGGTACAGCGCCCGCGTTGTGACCAGGGCCCGGCCGCCGCCCAGCTGGAGCCGTTGGCGTACCGGCTCCGGCCCGAAGGCGGAGAACAGCGGGCAGAAGACGCTGGCATTCTTGAACGTGCCGAGCACCGCGACGTAGAGCGCGGGAACGCGGCCGAGGAGGGAGAAGACCCGGTCGCCCCGCCCGATGCCGAGGCCCCGCAGCACGCTGGCGCAGCGGCCGGTCTGCTCGGCGAGCTCTGCATAGCTCAGGGAGTGGGTCGTGCCGTCGCCGCGCACGAAGCGCAGGGCCTCGTGAGCGGCCCTGGCACCGGCGGCATGCCGGTCAACCGCCTCGTAGGCGATGTTGAGCCCCCGATTGCCGGGCAGCCCCGAAAGAGCGTGGCGGGCCTCGTCCCAGGTGAAGGTGGCGCAGGTCTCGTCATAGTCGACGAGGTTGGGCGGCACCGTGAGGGCGCGAACATTCTTGGGGATGGTGGGCCAGCGTGTCGAGGCTTCGGTTCCTGCCGTCATGCAGCCCATGAGACCCCCGCGGGCGCGTGGGGCATAGGGTATCGCCATGGCCTCCTTTGAGCGGATTGTCGACGAGGGCGTTCTCATCGGGCTCTCCGCGGTGCGCATGGCCGTGAAGAACCACATCATCGTGGGGGCGCTGCGCGAGCACCGCGACTTCGCCGATGCCGATTACACCGCGGCCGTCCGCTCCGAATTGGTCCGGCTGGCGACGCAGAACGAGGAAGATGCCGAGCGTGTCGGCCGGCAGCGGAAAGTCCTGGGCCGGCAGCGGAGCGCGTTCGAGATCACCGACGATGACAGGCTCCACGTGCGCCACCTGGCCTTGCGACGGCGTGTGCACCTGAAGCTCGCCGGTGCCCTACGGGCCGTGGCCGTCGACGACGAGCAGGTCGCCGACCTGCTTGAGCGGGCCCGCACGGACGCCAGCGAGGAAATCGGCGCCGCGCTCGCCGCCCGGCTGGTCGAACAGGTTGTCGACCGCCGGGAGCCCGACTACGCGCAGCGGCGGGCGGAACGGGTGCGGACTCTGGTGAACACCGATCTGGCGGCGCTGATGTCGAACCGTCGGGCAGCGCTGGATTCCGGACGCTGACGGTCCCCTTAGCGGGCGGTTCGTGGCTGGACCTTCTTCACCACGCTGGACTTCAGCCGCATTGAGCCGAATCCGTCCACCTTGCAGTCGATGTCGTGGTCGCCCACGCCATCCAGCAGACGGATACCCCGCACCTTCGTGCCCACCGTGATGGCGGTCGCGCTGCCCTCGTGCGTGGGTTAGGCCCGGCCGAGCCGACACATGTGGCCAACTCAGGACATCCGTCAGCCAAGTCCATCGGCCGCCACGGACCAGTGCGGAACCGGGGCGGATGTTCGGCCCGGCCGGACGGATCTCCTGAATTGGCCACAACGCGCGCCGGATGAGTGGCAGCGCGTGCGCGCTTCGCACCTCCATCAGCCGCTCCACCCCGTATCCCGGACGAATTCGACGGAGAGATTTTGCCCAAAAATGGCCGTAAATCCTGAGAAGAAGCCGACTTGCACCAGAATCTCCGTCGAATTGGCTGGACGCCGGGCAGGGAGTCCCTGTGATGAGCAGCATTCACTCGGTGCGCTGAGCTGTGATCTTTCGAGAGCGACACAACCAATCGATTCGGATCGCTCGGCTACCGGTGCATTTCGGTCTTCTGGATCTGCCACTCGAGGTCGTCGGGGGACAGGTTGGCGTTCTTGAAGGCATCCGTCAGCGGCAGCTGCAAACGCAGGTCGGTGCCGAGGCACAGGGCAGCGGTGCCGGAGCGCAGCTTGAAGTCGAGCACGTGGCCGCCGGCCGTGCGGTCGTCGGTCAGGAAATGCGTGTGGCAGCCGGGCACGCCGATCCCCTGCTCGTAGAGCGGGGTGCGGAAGCCAGCCACGACGCCCGAGACGTCGTGCAACTCAATGATCGCGTCCTCGTCGGTTGCCTCCACCATGGGGCGGTAAGGCTTCTCCTGCTTGACGACCGTGCGCATCCGGATCCACTCGAAGTCGCCGTCGATGCGCAGGGCGTACATGTAGTTCTGCGACGCCGTCAGCTTGTCGATGAACTTCGACGCCTCCGCGCGCACGATGTTCTGCGGCAATTGGCTCTCGATATGAGGCACGAAATTCGTGACGACGGCGTAGGGCGTGTGCGCGCCCAGGTCGGCCTTCGACACCCCGCCGTCGGCCCGCAGCTGGTAGCAGGTGCCGTCGATGATCAGCATTTCACCGTCCAGTCCGTTGAACGTGCCGAGTCCGAAACTGCCGCGGCCGAGCAGGTCGCGCACGGTCATCTCGTCTTCGTAGACGCCGTCGAGCAGCGCGCTCATCAGGCTCGTCTGGAAAATTTCGTGTCGGGTGACAGTGAATTTGCTCATTGCAGCACATCGCTTTCCAGATCGGCCATCAGGTCATCTCTATTGTTGCGGTAGTCGACGTGCACGTCGATGATGCTCGGGCCGGGTTCGGCCAGGGCCTGCGCCAGGATGCCGGCGAAGTCGTCGAGGTGCGTCACCCGGTGGCCGTGGGCGCCGAACGATTCGGCATAGGCGACGGCGTCGTAATCGCCCAGCTGCACGCCGGAGGTGCGCCCGTATTTGCCCATCTGCTGGAACGCCACCATGTCGTAGGTGCCGTCGTTGAAGATGATGTGGGTGAACGTCGAGCCGAGCCGCACGGCCGTCTCCAGCTCCATGGCGGAGTAGAGAAAACCGCCGTCGCCCGACACGGACACGACTGGTGTGCCCGGGCGAACCAGGGTCGCGGCGATCGCCCAGGGCAGGGCCACGCCCAGGGTCTGCTGGCCGTTCGAGAACAGCAGGGTGCGCGGGTGGTAGGTGCGGAAGTGCCGGGCCATGTAGATGTAGTGGGAGCCCACGTCGCAGAGCACCGTCGTGTCATCCGGGAGCAGTTCGCGCATCATCAGGGTGAGGTCGGCCGGGTGCACGCCCTCGGACTCGTCCCGGCGACCGGTGGGCTGGTCGGCGTGCGCGAGGCGGGCGCGCTGCTCGGCGACCTCGGCCGCGGCGGCGACCGGCATCGACAGCCCGTTGATCTGGCGGGCGAGGGCGTCGAGGGTCTCGGCGACGTCGCCGCGCAGTTCGAGCGTGGGGCGGTAGTAGTCGTCGAGGTCGGCGGAGAGTTCGTCGAGGTGGATGATCACGCGCAGGTGGTCTTTGTTCCACTTCGACGGTTCGTACTCGACGAAGTCGTAGCCGACGGTCAGGATCACGTCGGCCTTGTGCAGAAGGATGTCCCCGGGCTGGTTGCGGAACAGGCCCACGCGTCCGAGGTAGTGCTCTTCGAGCTCGTGCGAGATGACTCCCGCGGCCTGGAACGTCTCGACGACGGGCAGTCCGGCGACGCCCAGCAGGCGGTGCAGCGCCGCGACGGCCTGGTCCGAGCCGGACCGCGCGCCGGCGAGGATGACCGGGAACTGCGCATCCTTCAGCAGGGCGGCAGCGCGCTGCACGCTCTTGGAGGGTGCGGCGCCCAGCTGCGGCACCCAGTGCGGATGCGTCATCGACACGGTCGTCGAGTCCGTGAGCACGTCGTAGGGGAGAACAACCGCGGCGGCGCCCTTGGGCTCCTGGGTTGCATCGCGGAACGCGTTCGCGATTGCTTCCGGCACGTTGTCGGCGACACTCACCTCGCCGGCGGACTTGGTCACGGCGGACAGCATGCCCACGGCATCCATTGTCTGGTGGGTACGCTTCAACCGGTCTGCGCGCGGAACCGCGCCGCAGAGGGCGACCACCGGGTCGCCTTCGGTCGTCGCCGTCAGCAGGCCCGTCGCGAGGTTGGAGGTGCCTGGGCCGCTCGTCACCAGGACGACGCCCGGCTGGCCGCTCAGACGCCCGACGGCCGCGGCCATGAAGGCCGCATTCTGCTCGTGACGCACCACGATCACCTCGGGTCCGTCGTCGATGAGAGCGTCATAGACCGGGTCGATCTTGGCGCCGGGAACGCCGAAGACCCACTGCACGCCGTAGGCCTTCAGGCATTCCACCACGCGTTCGGCGGAGCGGGTGGACGGAGCGGGGGTGCCGGCGTCAGAGCGCACGAGCGTGGTCTCGGTTGTGTCGTCGTCGCTCTGGAGCGATGAAGTAGTGGTCATTGTGATGCCTCCCGGATCGCCGTTCTGAATCGGTCTCCCCTCCATCGTCGCTGCTCATTCAATAAGAAGCAACGCCGAGTAGCGATGCAAACGATCTGAAAATGAGATGCTTAGGCCCATGGAATTGAGACAGCTCGAATTCTTCAGCGCCGTCGCCGGTGAGTTGAGCTTCACGCGCGCCGGGGACCGGCTCACCATCGCCCAGTCAGCCGTCTCGGCCGGCATTCGATCGCTCGAAAGCGAATTGGGCGTCGAACTGTTCGATCGCAGCCGCCGCCAGATCAGGCTCACTACGACTGGCGAACTGCTGCTTCCGAAGGTGCGAGACGCCCTCGACGCCGTGAACGAGGTGCGCGACGCCGCCCAGGACGCCACCCGCGCCGTCACCGGGTCCATCGTGATCGGGCTGATGACCTCGGTCACGCTCGTCAATGTGCCTCGGCTGCTCGGTCTCTTCCGCGCCGGCCATCCGGGCGTCGGCGTGCGGCTGCGCGCGGCCCGGCGGGGGTCGGCCGGGCTGGTCGACGAGCTCGTCTCGGGCGAACTGGACCTGGCCTTCCTCGCCCTCAGCGGCCCGGCGCCGACGGCGCTCTTGGCCGTGCCGATCGCTTCGTCGCCGATGGTGCTGGTGGTGCCGAAAGGCCACCGGCTCGCCTCCGCGTCGGCCGTGGGCCTGGGCGACCTCGTGCCGGAGGAGTTCATCGATCTGCCGCCCGGCTACGCCAGCCGTCAGATCGTGGACGATGCCTTCACCGCTGCCGGCCTCGAGCGGCGGGTGATGATCGAGGTCTCCGATATCGGAACGGCCGCCGAATACGTGACCAACGGCCTCGGAGTGGCCCTGTTGCCCGAATTCACCGCCCACGACGCGCTCGACGTGCACCGGCTTCCCGTGGCGAATCTGCCCGATTTCACGGTGTACCTGGCGGCCTCGCGCAAGCGGCGCGCGTCGGCCGCCGTGCGCGCGTTCGTGGAGCTCGCGCTCGCCGCCGACGAGGCGCGCGGCTGATGCGAGGCGGGGCCGACAGGGTGCGTCAGTTGCCCCCGCGCAGGGCGACGATCGGCTCGATATTCGACGCCTTCAGGGCGGGGTAGACCCCGGCGGCAAGGCCGACGACGGCCCCGAGCAGCGCCGACCCGGCTGCGAGCCAGGGGTCGACGACCGGCGCCCACTGCTGAATGGCCGACACGATCACCACCGCGAAGACCCCGAGTGCGGCTCCGATCAGGCCGCCGAGTAGGCCGATGACCACGGATTCGACCATGAACTGGCTCGAGATGTTGCGCTTGGTGGCGCCCAGGGCCCGGCGCAGCCCGATCTCGCCCACCCTTTCCATCACCGACAGCAGGGTGACGTTCGCGATCCCCAGTCCGCCCGCGACGAGGGCGAGCACGCCGAGAATCAGGAAGATGACGTTCACGTCGGCCTGCACGTTCTCGCGCAGGGCGGACCTAGCCGACGGGGCCTGTACCTCGAAGTTCTCCGCAGCGTTGGGGTCCAGGGCGATCGGAGCCTGTTCCGCGACCACTTTGCCGGCGCCGAGAGCGATCCGGATCTGCAATTCATCCGGGCCGGTCAGGCCGAAGTCGGCGCGCGCGGTGCCCATCGGCACGACCACCGCGTCGAGCAGGTCGGAGCGTCGCTCCATCCCCTCGATGATGCCGATCACGGTATAGGAGGAGTCGCCGATGAAGATGGAGGGCTGGCTGTCGACGCGGTTGATGCCCAGGCGCTCAGCCGCGCGCGAACCCAGCACCGCCACCCGATCGGCCCTGGCATCGTGGCCGGTGTCGAAGTACCGGCCGGTCACGATGTTGCCGCGAACCGCGTCGAGCAGTCCGGGGGAGGTGGCCATCAGCGATGGGCCCAGGGTTGCCGGTTCCGACGGGTCGTTGACCGGCACCGCGGTGATGGTCAGGGCATCGAGGGGCACCTCGCTGACGAGGCCGGCCAGCTCCACCCCGGCCAGGCGGCTGACCCGGTCCGGGGCATCCCAAGGCAATCGCCCGGTCGCGCGCTCCGAGCCGTTCATCCCGTCGGTGCTCCCCGGCTCGATCACGACCTGGGTGGCTGCGACCGCGTCGAATTGGCGGGCGATCTGGCCGGCCGCCGTCTGGGCGAATCCGATTGTCACCACCAGGGAGGCGATCCCGATCGTGGTCCCGAGCGTGGTCATGATCAGGCGGGTGGGGCGCGCCCCGATGCCATAGCCGGCCTCGACGATGAGGTCCTGCACCGAGAACCGGTCGGCGCGGGTGATGGCCGGCGCGGCCCCGCGGTCACCGTCGCTTACCGGGGCCGGAGCGCTGCTCGCTCGACGGCGGTTCGGCATCCGCAATTTCATGTCGTTTCGCTCACGCGGCCGTCGGTGATGCTGATGGTGCGCCCGGCGCGATCCGCCACGGCCCGGTCGTGGGTGATGACGATGAGCGTGAGGCCGTCGGCGTTCAGCTCCTCGAACAGGTCCATGACCTCCCCGGAGGTGGAGGCGTCGAGGTTGCCGGTCGGCTCGTCGGCCAACAGCAGCTGGGGCGAGGCCACCACGGCCCGCGCGACCGCGACCCGCTGGCGCTCGCCGCCGGAGAGAGTGCCGGGCAGGAAGTCGATCCGGTGGTCCAGGTGCACCCGGTGCAGGGCGGCGCGGGCCCGTCGTTCGCGGTCGGCGCGCGGAACTCCGCTGTAGATCGTGGCCAGCAGCACATTGTCGAGCACCGAGCGGTGCGGCATGAGGTGGAAGGCCTGGAACACGAAGCCGATCTTGCCGCCCCGCAGCGCCGCGCGTTCCGCCTCGCCGGCCAGACCCGTGAGCGCTCCGTCGAGGTAGTACTCGCCGACGCTCGGTCGGTCGAGCAGGCCGAGGATGTTGAGCATGGTCGACTTGCCCGACCCGCTCGGCCCGACGATCGAGAGGTAGTCCTGCTTCTCTACCCGCAGGTTGATTGATTTGAGCGCCTGGACCTCGGGCGGGCCGGGGAAGGAGCGGGTGACGTCGATGAGCTCCACGACGGCCGGTCGGCTCATCGCCCGACCACGACGAGGTCCCCTTCCTCGAGGGAACCGTCGACCGCCTGCACCTCGACGAAACCGTCAGCCGCGAGCCCGGCGCTCACCTCGACCAGCACGGTCTTTTTTCCGGAGCCGGTCGACACCTCGACCCGGGATTCCCCGCCCGGGCCGGCGGTAAGCGCGGCCAACGGCACAGCGAGCACCTCCCCGTCGGTGGAGCTGACCGGGATGGTGACCCGCAGGTTGCTGCCCTGGATGCTCTGGAGCTGCCCGGGTGTGAGGTCGTCGGGCGTGAGCAGGATGGTGAAGCGTCCGCTCGCCGCATCCGTTCCCTCTTTAGCCTCGGCCACGGCGACGGATGTCACGGTGGCGCCGTGCTCGGAATCGTCCTGCATCGAGAGCACGGCGGCGTCGCCGACCTTCATGAGTTTGGCATCGCTCGCCGAGGCGGAGGCGCTGATCTGGATCGTGGCACCGGAGACCCGCATCACGGAGCCCGTGATCGAGGTGCCGCGGGATACGGTGACCTCGTCGACCCGGCGGGGGAGACCCGGCAGGTACAGGATTTCGCTGGCCGGCAGATAGGTCATGGTGGCCTCGTTCGCCGTGGCGAGCGCGTCACGCGCGCTCGTCGCCTGTTGTTCGGCGGACCGCAGGGCGGATGTCTCGGCCGTGGTGTCACGAGCCGCGAGCACCGAATCGCGCCGGGTTTTCGCGAGGGTGAGGGCGTCCGCGGCATCCGCGATCGCATCGGGTTCTCCGCCCGTCTTCGCCGCGGCGAGGGCGCGCTCGCTGCTGCGCACGAGGTTGTCCTGCTCAACCCGGTCCACGGCGGACGGGCCGGATCTCACCAGGGCGAGGGACTGCGCGGCCAGAGTCACGCCGTCCTCGGCCGAGCGTACCTGGTCCGTGGCGGACTGCACCGCCGCGGCGACGCCCTCCGGTGCCTCGGGGGACGGGTAGCCGATGCGTTCATACAGGGTCCGCACGCCGGTTGCCGTGTCGGCGTCGAACCGATTGGATGTCTCGTCCCCGGCTTCGATGCCCACCGCTTCAAGTCCCAGCTTCAGCTGGAGCACGTCCGGGCCCGCCACCCCAAGGCGCAGGGTGCGGTAGACCGGCAGATCGCCGGGAAGCACGATGACCGGCCGGCCGGCCACCTCGAGTGCGATCGCCGCCGCCTCGAGGGTCGCCCCGACATCCGGGACCTGGCCGGTGACGATCGCCGGACCGCCGAGGTCGCCGGTTTCGATGGTCACCTCTACCGAGTCCGCGTAGGTGGCGTCACCGCGGATCGTGATGTCGTTGCCGAGCACCTTCTTCTCCACCGGAACCGTGATCAGGCCGGGTTCGGGAGCCGTGGCGTTGTTCGCGGCATCCGCCGGCGACACGACGAACCGGCCGAGCACGAGCCCGGCCGCCAGAGCCACGACGGCGATGGCCGACACAACCCAGATTGTGCGGTTCCCGTTCAGCAACCGTCCCCAGCCCTGGCTGCGCGTGGACACGCCCGCATCGGCAGCCTCGAGGTCACCGATCCCCGGCAGGTCACCGGCTCCCGGCACGTTCGGGCTGCCCTCTGCGAATCGTTCGGACACTACTCACCCTGCTTGTAGTCGGCGGAGAACGCCTCAAGCTCGGCCTTGTGGTCAGCCACGAACTGCTTTTCCAGCGCGAATTGCAGCTTGAGCATCGCGGCGGTGTAGTCGACCTTCTCGCTGCAGGTGAAGTCGGCGAGAGCGATCTCGATCTCGCCCTCGCGCACCTCGGCGAGGTCTTCGTCACTCGGGGCCTCGCCGGTCTCGTTGTTGTACAGGACGTTCGACAGTTCGCTCGCCGCGTTGATGGCGTCCTGCTTGGCGGAGAAGTCGGGGTTGCCCGAGTCCGCCATGCACGACGCCCATTCGGCGTCGAGCGCCTGAACGCCGGGATCCTGCGCCAGGTTCTCGTAGAGCTTGCTGATCGCGTCGAAGAGCGGCTTGTGGGTCTTGTCCTCGTAGGGGTTGTCGCCGTTGATTTCGTGCTGGGCTGCCCCCGAGCATCCGGCGTCTTCCCAGTTGTACTCCGACGAACCGTCTTCGTTCGTCATGTCTTCCGTCTGCGGCGGGCCGTAGAGCACTTCGTAGAACGCGCTCTGTTCGGTCTCCGAAAGCGAGGCGACGTAGTTCTGGTTGGGGTCGACGTAGGCTTCGGACTGCTCCTGCTGGGCCGCGATTTCCTCAGGGCTCTGGGTCATCCCATAGCCGTTGGCCGCGACCCATTCCTCGGTCTCACGTTCCTCCATGTCGGCGTCGTCGAACGACATGTTCTGCGACTGGTCGACGGGGATGTAGTCGAAGCCCTCCTCGGCCATGCAGGCCGCGGTTGCCCCTTCGGACTTCTTGGAGTCGGCGATCGCCTGCTCCTCGTCGTAGTCGCCATAGGCGGCGGACAGGTACTTATTGAGCGGGCTGTCCTCGTAGGTGAGCTCGCCGCCGGCCCCGGTTCCGCCGCCGGCATCCGACGCGCACCCGGTCAGGCCCAAGGCGGCGACGGCCATTGTCGCGATGAGTGCGGTCTGCAAACGACGATTCATTGTTCTCCCTTGACGCGGTGGTTGGGGAAAAAAATCGGCCCAAAAATCGGCCCAAAAATCGCCCCGTCAAGCCCCCCGCGATAAACATACCGTTTCCGCGAAAAATAACTCATCATCGCGGCTTTTAAGTTATCGGGCGGTGAGGAGAGCCTCGACCGCCGGCGCCGTCTGATCGAGGTGACCCTGAACGTTACTGCGGACGTGACACCGACCGTTCGCTGCACGCAGCTGACCGAGCGAGTCCGAGATCGTCGGGCCTCAACGCCGGCCCGAACGAATTCGACGGAGTTTTTGGCCGAAACGGCCCGGAAACCCGAAAAAATGGTCCCATATACGAGAATCTCCGTCGAATTGGTGCGACGACGAACCCGGCGCTCCGCCGCTGAGGAACAAAGACCACGCGGGCTGTCGGATCGGAGCTATCGGGAGCCATGCAACCCAACGGGTTGGGATTCACTCAGTTAGCGGTCGAGCCCTGCCATGCGTTCCAGTGCGGCTCGCATGATCATCTGGGCCGGGTCGCCGATCACGTGATTGTTCAGGTACAGGCTCTCCGCCCATGACAGGACTTCCGCTTTGGTGAGCCCCACGGCCGACCAGTCCACCCCTGCTTCCGCGCGCGCTGTCGGTTCCCCGGTTTTCGGGTTCAGCCACACCCGTGCGATCGGGATATCCGGATCTTCGTGCTCCGGATTCCAGAGGAGCGCGATCGGGTGGTCAGATCCGTCGAGGTGATCGTCGGCGATGTGGCCGGAGCCGAGCCAGGGGAGCATCAGCTGCTCGCCCTCCAACTCCACGTCGATGATTTCGAGCGGGACCGGCCCGTAATCGCGGGAGTACACCGGCAGCCCCACATGGTGCCATTCGGCGGCCTCATCCGCGTCTTCCAGCAGATCCGGGAGGCGCGGTGCGACGTGCAGCACGAAGCCGGTCGCCCAGTCGACGAGGGCCTGGGTGTCGGCGGCCGGCCACGGACTGTCATCGCTCGAAGACCCGTCCGCGTTGTGGAAGTGGTACTCGACTCCTTCTTCCAGGATGTCCAGGTGGAACTCTCCGTCGTCGAAGCCGAGGAAGATGCCGGCGACCTGCTCCTCGTCGTCCCAGTCCGCGTCGAATTCCGGGTGCCGGAAACGCGGGGGCAGCGGGGGGATGTCCAGGGGCAGCACGCCGAGGTCGAGCACCACCCGCAGCACGGTGTTCGGCATACGCAGTGTCGGGTCGGTCATGGTCTCGACGATACCGGAGGCCGCCGACGTGGGGCAGCACAGAGCCTCATCACAGAGCCGCATCACAGAGCCGCATCACAGGACCGGGAAATATGACAAGTGAGCGGATGACGGGAATCGAACCCGCGCTATCAGCTTGGGAAGCTGAAGTTCTACCATTGAACTACATCCGCACGTCCGTCGCGCAGGCAAGCCCGCACCGGAACCGTGCCAGCATATCAAGTCCGCGCCGTTAGGCTGGAACCGTGCTGCTCTCGGATCGCGAAATCAAGGCTGAAATCAACGCGGAACGAATCCGTCTGGAGCCGTACCAGGCCGACATGATCCAGCCGTCGAGCATCGACGTGCGACTCGACGGCTTCTTCCGCCTCTTCGACAACCACAAGTACCCCTATATCGATCCGGCCGAAGACCAGCCCGATCTGACCCGGTTGATCGAGACCGCCGCGGGCGAACCGTTCATCCTGCACCCCGGTGAGTTCGTACTCGGGTCCACCTACGAGAAGGTCACCCTGCCCGACGACGTCGCCGCGCGGCTGGAGGGCAAGAGCTCGCTCGGCCGGCTCGGCCTGCTCACCCACTCGACCGCCGGCTTCATCGATCCCGGTTTCACCGGCCACGTGACGCTCGAGTTGAGCAACGTCGCCACCCTGCCGATCAAGCTGTGGCCCGGCATGAAGATCGGTCAGCTCTGCTTCTTCCGGCTGAGTTCGCCCGCCGAACGTCCCTACGGCTCAAGCGAATACAGCTCCCGCTACCAGGGCCAGCGCGGGCCGACCGCGTCGCGGTCGTTCCAGAACTTCCACTGCACGGATGTGCGGGAGGCCTCGACGGGATCGACCACCGGAGCCGAGTAGCCCGGTTCACACGCATGCAACACGCGCCCGGTAAAATCGGCCCATGACCACATCCGTGCCCAGCTTTGCCGAGGCGCTCGTCGCGCCGGGACCGACACCCGACTACCCGGGGCGGATGCGCCGCTTCGGCCAGCTGGTCGGCGCCTGGGCCGCCACCGGGTCCCGCCTCGACGAGACGACCGGCGAATGGACCGGGCGCGAATTCACCTGGATCGTCGACTTCGTGCTCGACGGGCGTGCGGTGCAAGACGTCGAGGTCGTCGTGAGCGACTCGCACCCGACCGGCTTCGAGACCGTCGCCACGGCCGTGCGAGTCTATGATTCCTACGCCGGCGTGTGGCGGGTCAGCTATTTCGCCCCGGCATCCGGCGAGTACTGCCACCTCGTGGCGACCCCCCACCGCAACGGCCTGCGCCAGGACGGCACGGGCACCGACGGCCGCCCGATCCGCTGGAACTTCGTCTCGATCACACCTGACGCCTACGCCTGGGAGGGCTGGGTCTCCAACGACGAAGGTTCCACCTGGGTGCTGGTCGAGCACAACGAGGCCACCCGCATCCGTTAGCCGACCTGGTCCTGGCGGGCCTTCACCGGCAGCAGGAGAAGCAGCCCCACGAGCAAAACCAACATGAGTCCGAGGATGCCCCAATAGGTTTCGCCGAAGATCGTCACCATCAGGGCGAACATGGTCGGCGCCAGAAAGCTCACCGCGCGGCCCGTCGTGGCGTAGAGCCCGAAGACCTCGCCCTCCCGGCCGGCCGGGATCAGGCGTGCCAGGAAGGTGCGGCTGGCCGACTGGGCCGGCCCGACGAAGAGCGTCAAGGCGAGGCCGGCGGTCCAGAACACGATCTGACCGCCGTCGTGCAGCAGGAATACGATGCTGCCGAACACGATCAGGCCGATCAGGGCGGTCACGATGATCGGCTTTGCGCCGACCCGGTCGTCAAGCGCGCCGGCGATGATGGTGGCCACGCCCGCCACGACATTGGCGGCGATAGCGAAGATGATCACCTCGCCGGGTGAGAATCCGAAGACGGATGCCGCGAGCACCCCGCCGAAGGTGAAAACCCCGGCCAGGCCGTCGCGGAAGATCGCGCTCGCGATCAGGAAGTACACCGTCTGGCGGCTGGTCTTCCAGAGCCGGATGATGTCTTGCCCGAGCACGATGTAAGAACGGAGGAAGCTCACCCGGGGCCGGCGCACCGCGGCGGGAGAACGGTATTCGGGAACCGAGAACAGCACCGGCAGGGCGAACAGGCCGAACCAGGCGGCCGCGATGAGCATCGTGACCCGCACCGAGAGGCCGTTCTCGCTGGTTACCCCGAACAGACCCACGTCGGGGCTGATGAAACCGAAGTACACGATGAGCAGCAGCATGATGCCGCCGATGTAGCCCATGCCCCAACCGAAACCGCTGACCCTGCCGATGGTGCGCGCGGTCGAGACCTGGGACAGCATGGCGTTGTAGTTGACGCTGGCGAACTCGAAGAAGACGTTGCCGGCGGCCACCAGAACGAGGCCGAGCAGCAGGAAGCTCGGTGACGCCTCCACGAAGAACATCGCCGCGGTGAGGCCCACCACGATGAACGTGTTGACGCCGAGCCACAGCTTGCGCCGCCCGGAGGTGTCCGAGCGCTGTCCGGTGATCGGGGCCAGCACGGCTACCAGCAAGCCGGCGAAAGCGAGGGCCCAGCCGAGCTGGGCGGAAATGACGTCTTTGTCGCCGAACGAGCTGCCCGTGATGTAGACGGTGAAGACGAAGGTGGTGACCACCGCATTAAACGCGGCAGAGCCCCAGTCCCAGAAGCTCCAGGCCACTACGCGGCGTCTGCTCGTTTTGTCTGGCAGCTCCCGGGCATCCGTGCTGCCCTGCTCCGCGATCCCGGTCATGCGCTGAGGCTAGTGGATGCGGGGGGCCGGAGACCATCGATTGCACGAAATCTCAAAGTTGAGTCGTTCACGCTCAACTCTCAGGTGCGTGGCTTGACTTTAGATTTGGGACACTGGCACACTTGAGCCAGCACCACTCAACTCTGTGAAATCGAGCTGAGAACATACTTTAAAGGAGAACGCACACATGGCCCGTGCAGTAGGCATCGACCTCGGAACCACCAACTCTGTGGTGGCCGTCCTCGAAGGTGGAGAACCCACCGTCATCGCAAACGCCGAAGGCTTCCGGACCACACCGTCCGTCGTCGCCTTCACCAAAGACGGCGAGGTGCTGGTCGGCGAGACCGCCAAGCGCCAGGCCGTCACCAACGTCGACCGCACCATCGCGTCGGTCAAGCGCCACATGGGCACCGACTGGAATGTCGCCATCGACGACAAGAAGTTCACCCCGCAAGAAGTTTCGGCCCGCATCCTGGCCAAGCTCAAGCGCGATGCCGAGGCGTACCTGGGCGACAAGGTGACGGATGCCGTCATCACCGTTCCCGCGTACTTCAACGATGCCGAGCGCCAGGCCACCAAGGAGGCCGGCGAGATCTCCGGCCTTAACGTGCTGCGTATCATCAACGAGCCGACCGCGGCCGCACTTGCCTACGGCCTCGACCGTGGCAAGGAAGACGAGCTCATCCTGGTCTTCGACCTCGGCGGCGGAACCTTCGACGTCTCCCTCCTCGAGGTAGGCAAGGACGACGACTTCTCCACCATTCAGGTGCGGTCGACTGCCGGTGACAACCGCCTCGGCGGCGACGACTGGGATCAGCGCATCGTCGATCACCTGATCAAGAAGTTCAAGGAAACCACCGGCGTAGACGTCTCCAAGGACAAGATCGCCAAGCAGCGCCTCAAGGAAGCCGCCGAGCAGGCCAAGAAGGAACTCTCGAGCAGCATGTCGACGAGCATCCAGCTGCCGTACCTCTCCCTGACCGAGAATGGCCCGGCCAACCTCGACGAGACGCTTACCCGCGCCCAGTTCGAGAAGATGACCGAAGACCTGCTCGACCGCACGAAGAAGCCGTTCCAGGACGTCATCCGTGAAGCCGGGGTCAAGGTGGAAGATATCGCCCACGTCGTTCTCGTCGGTGGCTCCACCCGCATGCCCGCCGTGTACGAGCTCGTCAAGGCCGAGACCGGTGGCAAGGACCCGAACAAGGGCGTCAATCCGGACGAGGTCGTCGCCGTTGGCGCCGCACTGCAGGCCGGCGTGCTGAAGGGTGAGCGCAAAGATGTTCTGCTCATCGACGTCACCCCGCTGAGCCTCGGCATCGAGACCAAGGGCGGCATCATGACGCGCCTGATCGAGCGCAACACGGCCATCCCGACCAAGCGCAGCGAGACCTTCACCACAGCCGACGACAACCAGCCGTCCGTCGCGATCCAGGTCTTCCAAGGCGAGCGCGAGTTCACCCGCGACAACAAGAACCTCGGCACGTTCGAGCTGACCGGCATCGCGCCGGCCCCGCGCGGCATCCCGCAGGTTGAGGTTACCTTCGATCTCGACGCCAACGGCATCGTGCACGTGTCTGCCAAAGACAAGGGCACCGGCAAGGAACAGTCGATGACCATCACGGGCGGATCCTCGCTCGCGAAGGAAGACATCGAGCGCATGGTGCGCGAGGGCGAAGAGCACGCCGCCGAGGACAAGCGCCGTCGCGAGGCAGCCGAGACCCGCAACACGGCGGAGCAGCTCGCTTACTCGATCGAGAAGCTGATCAAGGAGAACGACGAGAAGCTGCCCGAGGACGTGAAGTCCGAGGTTCAGGCCGACGTCGACGCCCTCAAGGCCGCTCTCGTCGGCGACGACGATGCGGCCGTGAAGACGGCCTTCGACAAGCTCAACGAGAGCCAGGGCAAGCTCGGCGAGGCCATCTACAAGACCAGCCAGGCGGATGCCGCGGCCGGTGCCCCAACCGACTCCGAGCCGACCGCCGACGCGGCCGGCTCGGACGAAGACGTGGTTGACGCCGAGGTCGTCGACGACGAAGACGAGGTCAAGAAGTAATGGCAGACGACAACAAGCGTCCTGGCGACGAGCCGTTTGACGAGGGGGCATCCACTGAGGGTGCCCCCGGGGCCGAC
The DNA here is from genome assembly GCF_002929635.1 of Cryobacterium sp. M25. Taxonomy (NCBI): domain Bacteria; kingdom Bacillati; phylum Actinomycetota; class Actinomycetes; order Micrococcales; family Microbacteriaceae; genus Cryobacterium; species Cryobacterium sp. M25. The sequence goes on from NZ_PJJU01000053.1 coordinate 148,302, forward strand.
GCCGAGGCGGAAGCCGAAGGTGTGAGTGTCGAGGACATCGACGAGGTGTCCGCCGAGGGTATCGAAGAGGACGAGCTGACGGTCCAAGACATCCTGGATGCCGCCACGCGGGAAGTCGATGAGCTCACGAGCGAGCACCTGGCCGACCTCAAGCGGGTCACCGCGGAGTACGCCAACTACCGTCGCCGCACCGAGGCCAACCGCGAGGTCGAGCGTGAGCGCGTCACCGTGGATGTCGTCAAGGGCCTGATTCCCGTGCTCGACGATCTCGACCGCGCTGAGAAGCACGGCGACCTGGTCGAAGACTCGGCGTTCAGCACGATCGCCGCAAAACTGCGGGGGAGCGTCGAGCGCCTGGGCGTGAAGTCCTTTGGCACGGTCGGCGAACCGTTCGATCCGACCATCCACGAGGCGATCTTCCAGCTGCCCACCGCGGGCATCGAGTCGGAGACCGTCGGTGACGTGATCGAGACCGGCTACTTCCTCGGCTCGTCGCTCCTGCGCGTGGCCAAGGTCGTCGTGCAGGTACCGAGCGATGGCTAGCCAGGACTGGTTCGATAAGGACTTTTACAAGGTCCTGGGTGTGTCAAAGGACGTCACCCCGGCCGAGCTGAAGAAGGCCTATCGCAAGCTCGCCCGCAAGTACCACCCGGACTCCAATCCGGGCAACCCTGCGGCCGAGGCGACGTTCAAGGAGATCAGCGAGGCACACTCGGTGATCGGTGACCCTGCCCAACGCAAGGAATACGATGCTGTGCGCGCGATGGGCGGTGGGGCCCGCTTCACCGCCCCACGCCCCGGTGGCGGGCAGGCCGGAGGCTTCGACGATGTCTTCGGAGGCATGTTCGGTGGGGGCGCGCGGCAACAACAGCCCGGCTACTCCTATGAGCGGGGCGGTTTCGACGACCTCCTCGGCGGCATGTTCGGCCGCGGTCAGGGTGGCGGCGGTTTCGGTACCTCGAGCGGCGGGTTCCGCGGCTACGGCGGGCCGACTCGCGGCCGCGACGTGATCGCGTCGACAACGGTCGACTTCATCACGGCCACGCACGGTGACCAGATCACCCTGCAAACGCAGGATGGCCGCGCCATCAAGGTGAAGATCCCGGCCGGGGTGGCCGACGGGCAGAAGATCAAGCTCCGCGGCCAGGGGCAGCACAGCCCCGACGGCGGCGAGTCCGGCGACATCGTACTCACGGTGAACGTGCGCAAGCACCCGGTCTTCGAACGCGACGGGCTGAACCTGCGGGTCTCCGTGCCGGTCACGTTCGTCGAGGCCGCGCTCGGCGCCACTATCGAGGTGCCGACGTTGGGCGGAGCGCCGGTCAAACTGCGCATCGCCCCGGGCACCCCGAGCGGGCGCGTGCTGCGCGTCAAGGGGCGTGGCGTCGTGACGCCCAAGGGCACCGGGGACCTGCTGGCGGAGGTTCAGGTTGCCGTTCCGTCTCATCTGTCGAAGGACGCCGAGGAAAAACTCGCGGCCTTCGCGGAAGCACTGCCGAAGGAGAATCCGCGCGACGAACTCCTCGCGAAGGCGAGAGACTGACGGTGGACGAGAACACCCGGGTTTTCGTAATCTCGATGGCCGCCGAGCTTGCGGGCATGCACCCGCAAACGCTGCGCCAATACGATCGCCTGGGACTGGTGAGTCCCGACCGCACCCCCGGTCGGTCTCGCCGGTACTCGATGCGGGATGTGGCCAAGCTCCGCGAGATCGCGGAGCTCGGTGCCGAGGGTGTGAGCCTGGAAGGCATCCGTCGCATCATTGACCTCGAGGACCACGTGCGCACGCTCGAATCGCGGCTGCGCGAATTGGAGTCTGCGCTGGCCGATGAACTGCTCAACCGTCCGGGCCGCCGCGTCTTCGCGGCCGGCTCGGCCGGTGAGGTCATCTCGATGCGGGCCGGTACGCGCACGCGCCGGTCCAACCAGATCGTGATCTGGCGCCCCCTGGGTTCCCGCCCGATCGGCGACGAGAAGTAGCCGCACCTGCGGGCTAGCCTGAGGCAATGCCTGATTTTTCCTTTGACCGCCTGCGGCGTTTCCCCGACGTGGAAGCGGACAATCTCTTCGCCGTGGATGCGAGCGACCGCCTGATCCTCGACGAGGCGGCGGGCGTGCTGGCCGAGGCAGGATCCGGCGAGGTCGTGGTGATCGAGGACCGCTATGGCGCCCTCACCCTGGGCGCGGCCGCACTGGCCGGGGCCCGGGGAATCCGGGTGCACCAGGATGTCCTCTCCGGGGAGTTGGCCCTCGCCCTGAATGCGGCCGACGCCGGACTCGTCGATTCCTACCGCTCTTTCATCCTGGGTGAAGAACTGCTGGCGAACGCGCGGGTGGTACTGATCCAGCTGCCGCGCAGTCTGGCGGCGCTCGATGAGTTCGCCGACGCCATCCGTCGTTTCGCGGCACCGGATGTGGTGGTGATCGCCGGCGGACGCATCAAGCACATGACGCCGACCATGAACGCGGTGCTCCGCCGGCACTTCGGCGAGCTGCAGGTCTCGTCGGCCCGGCAGAAGTCGCGGGTACTCAGGGCAGCGGCCTCGATAGCCTCCGCAACTCAGCCGACGATGTCCACCTGGCCGAATTGTGTGGAGCACGCTGACCTGGGACTCACGATCTGCGCCCACGGGGCTGCGTTTGCCGGCGCGACCGTCGATATCGGGACGCGCTACCTGCTTGAGTTCCTTGATCGTATGAAAACGGATGCTCGGAGCGCCATCGACCTCGGCTGCGGCACCGGGGTGCTCGCCGCCACCCTCGCCCGACGCCGTCCCGCCCTGCGGGTGACCGCCACCGACCAGTCGGCCGCGGCCGTCGCCTCAGCGCGGGCCACCATGGTGGCCAATGCGCTTGCCGACCGGGTCACGGTCGTGCGGGATGACGCGCTCCAGAGCCAACCGGATGCCTCGGCCGAACTGATTGTGCTGAACCCGCCCTTTCACATCGGCTCGTCGGTCCATGCCGGCATAGCCCTGAAACTGTTCGAGGATGCCGGACGAGTGTTGCAGCCCGGTGGTGAACTGTGGAGTGTGTGGAACACCCACCTCGGTTATCGCCCCGCGCTGACGCGATTGGTCGGGCCGACACACCAGGTCGGTCGGAACGCCAAGTTCACCGTCACGGTCTCGACCGGACGCTGAGACGCGCCGGACCGCCGTGAGGCCCGCACCTGGGGGCTTGCGCCGGGGCGCCGGAGCCGACACGCCCGGGATGCGGGAGGGAGTTGCGCACCCCCAGAATTCACCGTAATGTCTCTCTAGTCACCCCACAGGTGCGGAAAGCCGCAGAGCTTCCCGGCCTCAAGTGGGACGAAGATTTTAGTTTTTTCTCGAATATCCTCCCGCCTAGGGAGCGTTCGAGTTCAAACCAAGATAATATCTTTCTTCGGCTGGTCGTCAAGTCGCGTATGTAGATTATTTCGAATCGCTCTGGTGCACTCGAAATCGACTGCTTTCCGTTATTTGACAGAGATTAGTCGGGTAGGTACGTTATACAAGTTGCCTCGAAGCGACAGCCCGTGGGGCCTGAAGTCGAGTGCGTCCGATCCTTGAGAACTCAACAGCGTGCACAATGTCAAATGCCAAAAACCTCGGCCGTAGGGCTCCT